>NZ_JBNPLS010000017.1:0-54851 GCF_050313595.1 Desulfovibrio sp. SGI.169
CTCTCCATATGAAAAACCCTCTACCGGCGGCGTCAGCCGGCAGTCACCGCGAGGCCCCGCCATTGGCATTCAGTGGGGCCTCGCGCGGCATCAGAGCCGTGTCAAACAAGCGCGCTATTCGCCGCGGGTCGGCAATTCACGGCCACCTTCTTGCAAGCGCTGCAAAAACCTGTCCCGGCAGTCATAGCTGCAAAAACGGTAGACCTTTTCGCCGTCACGCACGGAAATATTGCCATCAACCGAAACATATGTGCCGCATTCGGGGTCTTTGACCATTTCACCCGCGGCCACCTTCCGTTCCAGATCAGCGGCGCTTTCTTCCTTGCTTGTCTTTTTTTTCTTGAGCACGTCATTGGCAAAAAGGCGGTACAGCACATAAACCGCCACAATCAGCACAAGCCATTTCAACATCCGTCATGCTCCTTCACCGTTGCCGGCCGCTTGCGCCTCAACAGAATGGCGCGTAATTCGCACAAACCCGGTGTGCGCCGGCCTTCGCGGAAGATGCCGCCCGAGGCCGCCTGTCAACGTAGCATAGAGGCCGGGGCGCGTCACTGAAAAATTCTGCGACCGTCCAGCCTGTAATCAAGGCGCGCCAGCCAGCGCGCCGCGTCCACTCCGTCAATAAGAACATGGGGCGCAATATCCAGCAGGGGCACCAGCGCAAAAGCCCGCTGAACCAGACGGGGGTGAGGCACACGGCAGGCCGGGTCGGAGCAGCATTCCTCGCCAAAAAGCAGCAGATCCGCATCAATGACGCGCGGGCCATAGCGCAGGGCCGGATCGGGGCTGCGCACGCGACCGAGGGAGCTTTCCAGATGGAGCATGGCCGCCAGCAAACTTTGCGGACGCCAGAACGGCGCAAGCAGAAGCTCCACAACCTGATTCAGAAACCAGGGCTGATGCGCATAGCCTTGAGGCTCTGTGCTGTAAAGAGGAGATGCCGCGCCCAGGCGCGCATCCGGCAGGCGGGAAAGGCCCTCGCGCGCCCGCGCCAGCATGTTTTCCGCATCGGAACAGTTGGACCCCAGGCCCACAAAGGCTTGAATATCCGCCTGTGAAGACACGCACCCTCCCTGGCCTCGCCTGATCGCCGCAAAGCGGCTTTGCCCTGTCCACGCGCCTTGCCGCGGCTGTCAGCTCTCGCCGGCGGCAGAGCGTTTTCACTGTGAAAATGCTTCAGGGGAGAGCATAACGCTTTTGCCGTCGCGAGAAAAGCCCGTCTGGCCGTATGAAAGTCTTTCACCTCCGGCACTTGCCCGGTGGCCGCAAGACGGCTAGCATGACGGCTATGAAAAAAAAGCAAGCTTCCCCTCCCCTTTCCAGCCAGCTTCCGCTCTGGCGTGACTATCTGCTGGCGCAGCGCGGGCTTTCGCCGCATACGGTGGAGTCCTATGGTCAGGATATGGAAAGCTTTTTTCTCTTTGAGGAAGAGCTCAGGCAGCGCGGCAGCCTTGAAACCGCCCCGGACGAGCAGGAAATTTTCCTTTATTTGTCCTGGCTGCGGGCCAAGGGCAATACCGGGCGCACTCTGGCCCGGCGGCTCTCCGCCCTGAGAGCCTTTTTTGCCTTTGCCGTGGAAGAGGGCGCGCTAAAAAAAAACCCGGCGCTTTTGCTGGAAAACCCCAAATTGCCCCAGTATCTGCCGGAGGTGCTCAGCCGTGAAGAGATGGAAAGGCTGCTGGCCCTGCCGGATATGGACGACAAAAGCGGCCGGCGCGACCGTTGCATGCTGGAGTTGCTGTACGCCGCCGGCCTGCGCGTTTCCGAGCTTTGCAATCTGAGCGTGGCTGACCTTGATCTGCAACGAGGCCTGGTGCGCATCTTCGGCAAGGGAGCCAAGGAGCGCCTGGCGCCCCTGCACGACATGATTCAGTCGCTGCTGGCCGACTATTTGCGCGCCTGGCGGCCGCTGTTTTCGCCCGGCGGCGATCAGCTTTTCGTCAACCGTTCGGGCCGCGCGCTGAGCAGGCAGTATATCTGGAAAATGGTAAAAAAATACGCCATACTGGCGGGCATCCGGCGTCCCATCTCGCCTCACACCTTCCGGCATTCCTTTGCCACCCACCTGCTGGAAGGCGGAGCGGATCTGCGCGCGGTGCAATTGCTGCTTGGGCATGCGGATATCAGCGCCACCGAAATTTATACCCATATTCAGGCGGAGCGCCTGCGCGGCATACACCGTCAATTTCATCCCCGGAGCCAGTTGTGAGCGCCGCCGCGACCACCCTGATCACCTGTCACGCCAATGCCGATTTTGACGCCTTCGCGGCCATGCTGGCCGCGCGTCATCTCTATGCGCCCTGTATGTTGCTTTTTCCCGGCAGCCAGGAGCGGGGCCTGCAAAAAATTTATGCCAGCCTGGATCGCGCAGCCTACGGATTTGTCGATATAGCCGACCTGCGCTGGGAGAATTTCAACCGCCTGGTGCTGGTGGATACCCGCCAGCGCGGCCGGGTGGGCCATGTGGCTCCCCTGCTGGAGCGCCCCGGCGTGCGGATAGAGGTCTGGGATCACCACCCTGACTCGCCGGACGACATGAAGGCGGATGCTGTGCAACTGGCCCATGTGGGCGCTGTGACCAGCCTGCTGGTTCAGGAATTGCGGACACGCGGCACGCGTCTTCCCCCCGCTGAAGCAACGCTGCTGGGGCTGGGCATTTACGGCGATACAGGCTCGTTCACCTATTCTTCCACCACGCCCGAAGACTTTCAGGCTGTCGCCTGGCTGCTGGGCCAGGGCATGGACGTCAATCAGATCAACGAAATGGCCGCCCACGAACTGACCAGCCTGCATGTTCAGGCCCTGAACAGCCTGCTGGAGTCGGCGCGCGCATACACGATCAATAACACGCAGGTTGTTCTGGCTGAAGCCTCTATGGAGCACTACCTGGGGGATTTCGCCTACCTGGCCCACCGGCTGATGGAAATGGAGAAGTTTTCCGCGCTTTTTGCCATCGGCATCATGGGAGATCGCATTCAGGTGGTGGCGCGCAGCCGCAGCGATACGGTGAATGTGGGGGATATCTGCGCCGAACTGGGCGGCGGCGGGCACGCCTACGCGGCCTCGGCCTCCATCCGTTCCATGACTATCAACGAAGTGCGTGAAACCATTCTGCGCCGCCTGTACGACCAGGCCAACCCTGACAAAACGGCGCGCGAATACATGTCGTCGCCGGCGGTGGGCATTGAATCCTCCTCCAGCATCCGCGAAGCTGACGAACTCATGCTCCATTTCGGTCTCAAAGCCGTGCCCGTGTTCCGGCCGGGCACGCGCGCCTGCGTGGGGCTGCTGGACGCGCAGACCGCGTCGCGGGCCAGCGCGCACGGTCTGGATTCTTCACTGGTGGAAGACTACATGCAGCGCCGTGTTCATGTGCTGCCGCCTGACGCCAGTCTGAAGGATCTCACCTCCATTATTGTGGACGCGCGTCAACGCTTGGTGCCCATTGTGGAAGGCGAAAAGGTGGTGGGCGTGGTCACCCGCACTGACCTGATCAATGTTTTTGCCGATGAGCCGGGCAGCCTGCTGGACAGAAAAAGCCAGAAAAGCATGGCGCGAAATGTGGGCAAGCTCATTCAGGATCGCCTACCGGCTGAAATTCGCAACCTCCTGCACCTGGCCGGGCAACTGGGCAGCAAGCTGGGCCTGCCCGTTTATGCCGTGGGCGGCTTTGTGCGCGACCTGCTGCTGAACAGGCCCAATCAGGACATTGATCTGGTGGTGGAGGGCAACGGCATCGCCCTGGCCAAAGCTCTGGCCGAAAAACTGCACGGACGGGTACGCGAACACCAAAAGTTTCTGACCTCGGTTGTGATCTTTCACGACGCCAGGGGGGCTGAATCGCGTATAGATGTGGCCACCGCACGTCTGGAATACTACGAATATCCGGCGGCTCTGCCCACGGTGGAACTCTCTTCCATCAAGATGGATCTTTTTCGGCGCGATTTTACCATCAATGCCCTGGCGGTGCGTCTGGACAGCATGCCTTTCGGCCAGTTGGTGGACTTTTTCGGCGGACAGCGCGACGTCAAGGAACGCGTCATCCGCGTGCTGCATACCCTGAGCTTTGTGGAAGACCCCACCCGCTGCCTCCGCGCGGTGCGTTTCGAGCAGCGCTACAACTTCCATATCGGCGCTGGCGCGGAAAAACTGATCAAGAACGTCCTCTCTCTCAAGCTTATGGACCGCCTTTCCGGATCGCGTCTGTTCAATGAGTACCAACATATCTGCGATGAAGACGACCCGCCGGCCTGCTTTTTTCGACTGGACGAACTGGGCGTTCTGCGGGCCATTTCTCCCACTCTCGCCCTGACGCCCGCCAAGCGATCTCTGCTGTGCCGCCTGCGGGAAATGCTCACATGGTATCGCCTGCTCTACTTTGATGAACCGGCGCAAGCCTGGCTGCTCTATTTTCTGGGGCTCAGTTTCAACCTGAACTATGCTGATACCCTGACCCATTTTCACCGCCTGGGGCTACCGGAAGTCAAAAAAGCCGACATTCTGGGACAACGCGAGCAAATGCGCGCGGTGCGCGGCAAATTGGAGGCATGGCAACGGCAGAATGATGCCGGCCGCCAGAGCAGGGTCAGCGCTTTGTGCGGCCTGCTGCGCTCCATTTCGCTGGAATGCCTGCTTTACATCATGGCTTCAACGGATAATCCGGGCCTTCAGAAAAATCTTTCGAGATACATCACGCAATGGCGAAGGGAAAAGGCCGATATTCGCGGGACCGACCTGCGCCGCCTGGGCATTGCCCCCGGCCCGCTTTACGGGCGCATTCTGAAAGCCGCGCTGGCGGCCAAGCTGGACGGCGAAGCGCCTGACGCCCAAAGTCAGCTCAAACTGGCCCGCGCGCTGCGGGAAAAGGCTGCGAGCGTGGCGGAAAAAACCTGACCGGATGCCGGCAATCAATGCTTGCCCCCCGACTTCATACACTATATGATACTTGAGTCATGAAACAACTTTGGGCGCCCTGGCGCATTGAGTACATTCTCGGTCCCAAACCTGACGCCTGCGTGTTCTGTCTGCCTGCCGGCACGGAAGAAGACGAAGAGCGCCTGGTGTTGCATCGCGGCGCGCGGGCATTTGTGATCATGAACAAATACCCCTATAATAACGGCCATATCATGGTCTGTCCGTATCGGCATGTCATGAATCTCGCCGACCTGCCCATTGAGGACTGCCATGAAATCATGGATCTGATCCGGCGCTGTACCGTGATCCTCAAGGAACACTTTAACTGCGAAGGCATCAACGTGGGCCTCAACCAGGGGCAAGCCGCCGGCGCGGGTGTGCGAGAGCACCTGCACTTTCATCTGGTGCCGCGCTGGAACGGCGATTCCTCGTTCATGGCCGTGTTTGACGAGGTGCGCACCATGCCGGAGCACCTCCGCAAAACGTATGCGGCATTGCGACCGCATTTCTCTTGTGGAGGGGACACAGCCTGAGCGCCCGTGTCGTTCCCGCGCAGGGCAACGCGGCTGGCGGAACTGCCGCATCCGCTCCACTGACGATGTGCTTAGCGTTTTACTTTCCGGGTAAAGCGATTTCTGAAACGCCTTGGAAATTTTGGGACAGCTTGTAGCCTCGAGGAGTACATTTATGCGGTATGTCAAGGTTCTGTTACTCGCCATTCTTTTCTTTCTTGCGCTGGTCTTCTTTTTCCAGAACCAGAACGCCCTTTCCCAGGATCTGGTGTTGACGCTCAATCTTTTCTTCCTGCCTCCCATGGCCTCCATTCCCCTGCCCTTCTATTTCATGATTCTGGCGGCCTTTTTTGTGGGGGCCGTGCTGGCGCTCGTCTTCCTTGTCTGGGATAAGGTCAATCTTTCCGCCCGTCTGATGAAAAGCAAATGGCGCGTCAGCAGCCTTGAACGCGAGGTGGAAAAACTGCGCAAGCAGCTGGGCGCGGAGGCGTCCCGCGGCTCATTTTTGCGCAAGACGCGCGCCACCCCCTCCGATGCCAGACAAAACGGCGAAAACAAATCAGCCGCCCTGCCGGAAGACGTGCTGGCGCCCGATCCCGACAAAGCCTGATTATTGACCCCGCCGAGCCGCGCCTGTTGCCGCCCGCGACGGGCGCGGCTCTTTCCATACGGTTTACGCGATGGCGCTCATGGGGTATCGTTTACTCTTAAACGATTTCATAACCCTTTAGCATAGCGCACTCCCATGGCCGACACTCACGCCAAACTGACGCCCATGTTTGAGCAGTACATGCGCATCAAGGCTGATTACCCTGATGCTCTGCTTTTTTACAGGATGGGCGATTTCTACGAACTTTTCTTTGACGACGCCGTTACCGCCGCGCGCGAACTTCAGATTGCGCTGACCAGCCGCAGCAAGGACAGCGAAAATCCCGTGCCCATGTGCGGCGTGCCCTGGCATGCCGTGCAGAGTTATGTGGCCCAACTCATTGACAGAGGCTTTCATGTGGCCATCTGTGACCAGACCGAAGACCCCAGGGCAGCCAAGGGGCTGGTCAAGCGGGCCGTCACCTGCGTGATTACGCCGGGTACGGTGCTGGAAGACGCCAATCTGAATACCAAGAGCCATAACTATCTGGGCGCTCTTTGTTACGATGCCGGACAGGGACGGGGCGGCTTCGCCTGGGCTGATATTTCCACCGGTCAGTGGTCGGGCGTTGAATTCAAACGTCAGGCCGAACTCTGGCAGTGGGCGCAAAAGCTCGCCCCGCGTGAGCTTCTGACGCCCGAAGGGCTGGATCTGCCGCCTCACTGTCTCTTGGAAGGCGTGCGCCTGGTGCGTATGCCCGCGGCGCATTTTGAACTCAGACGCGCCACGGAGCGGGTGCTCAGGGCGCAGGGCGTGCAGGAGGCCGCAGCTCTGGGCCTGCAGGACAAGAATGAGCTGATGCGCTCCTGCGGGGCGCTGCTGGCGTATCTGGATCAGACGCAGAAGCGCAACCCCGACCACCTCATGCCGTTCAGGCCACTGGACTTGAGTCGTCGCTTGCTGATCGACGAAGTGACCGAACGCAACCTTGAAATTTTCACCCGCCTTAATGGTCGCAAGGGCAAAGGCACATTGAGGCATGTGCTTGATGACACCATGACGCCCATGGGCGGACGTTTTCTGGAAGACATGCTGCGCCATCCCTGGCGCGAAGCCGGCCCCATCGCCCAAATTCAGGAAGCCGTGGCCTTTTTTCATGACGATGACCAACGACGGGCCGCGGTAAGGGAAAGCCTGCGAGCAGTGTATGATCTGGAGCGCCTCTCCACACGAATCAGCCTCAATCGCGGCGGCCCGCGCGATTTCATAGCCCTGCGCAACAGTCTTGTAGCCTTGCCCGGCGTGTATGCCGCCCTGATTAAAAATTCGGATCAGTCTTATACCACGGAAGCGCAGGCTTTGGGCCATGAACTGCCCCAAAGCCTCTGCCGCATTCTCAAAACCTGGGATCACCTTGAGGATTGCGCCGCCCTGCTGAACGCCGCTCTGGTCGACAGCCCGCCTGCCGTCATTACTGACGGCGGCCTGTTCAAAAGCGGTTACAATGATGAACTGGACAAACTGCTTGACCTGGTGGAGCACGGCGAACAAAAACTTCAAGCATTGCTTGAGGAAGAACAGCGAGAAACCGGCATCGCCAAGCTGAAAATGGGCTATAACCGTGTGTTCGGCTATTATTATGAGGTATCGCGCGCATCACATGCCGGCCCCATGCCTGAGCGCTTCATCCGTCGTCAAAGCCTGGCCAATGCCGAACGTTTTACCACGACCGCGCTCAAGGAACTGGAAGAAGAGCTGCTCTCCGCCGCGGACAGGCGCAAGAGCCTGGAGTACAAGATGTTCCAGGAACTGCGCGAGCACATGGCCCAGCAGCGGGAACGTATTGTGCACATGGCGGATCTGGTGGCTCAGCTGGATTACTGGCAAAGCCTTGCCCATGTGGGCCGTCAGAACAACTGGCGTCGCCCCCGCCTTACGGACGACGCGCATCTGGAGATTCGCGACGGCCGTCATCCTGTGGTGGAAGCCATGCTGGGCAGCGCCAATTTTGTGCCCAATAATTTCCGTCTGGATCACAAGCGCCGCCTCTGTCTGCTCACTGGTCCCAATATGGCGGGCAAATCCACAGTGCTGCGTCAGGTGGCCATTATCTGCCTGCTGGCGCAGATGGGCTCCATGGTGCCGGCTGCCGAAGCGACACTGGGTCTGGTGGATCGCCTTTTCTCCCGCGTGGGGGCTTCGGACAACCTGGCCCAGGGGCAGAGCACTTTCATGGTGGAAATGATGGAAACCGCGCGCATTCTGCGGCAGGCGACCCGGCGCAGCCTGGTTATTCTGGACGAGATCGGACGCGGAACCAGCACCTATGACGGTGTGGCTCTGGCATGGGCCGTGGTGGAAGACCTTGCCCAACGCGCGGGCGGCGATGTGCGCACGCTTTTCGCCACGCACTACCACGAGCTTACGGCGCTGGAGGGGCGCATTCCCGGCGTATTCACCATGAATATCGCCATTCGCGAATACAATAACGACATCCTTTTTCTGCACAAGCTGGTGCCCGGTCCGGCAGACCGGAGCTACGGCGTGGAGGTGGCGCGTCTGGCCGGTGTGCCTGTTCCCGTGGTGCAGCGGGCCAGAGCCATTCTGGCCGGTCTGGAGCGTGGTCGCGAAGGCGCGCGAAAAGCCGCGGCAGCGGCATCCATGCCGCTGCCGGGCCTGGACTTGCCGAAAAGCGGCAATAAAAACGCCACTGCGGACGCATTGCCGGAAATCAGCGCCGCACCACCCGCAGCGGAGCATCCCCTGGTTCTTCTGCTGCGTGACCTCGCGCCCGAAACGCTCAGCCCGCTGGACGCGCTCAAGCTTTTGATGGAATGGAAGCGGCTTTGGGGCGTCAATTCGGACGGCGACAGCGGCAAAACACGGATTGAAGAAACATGAGCGACGCCAATCCCTGGTCCGCCATTCAGTTCATTGCCGAAAAGCGTATCGAAGAGGCGCAGGCCAGGGGTGAGTTTGACAACCTCCCCGGTCGTGGCCGCCCGCTGGAACTGGAAGACATGAGCCATGTGCCCGAAGAACTGCGCATGGCCTATAAAATTCTGCGCAATGCGGGTTGTTTGCCGCCAGAACTGGCTGAGCGGAAAGAAATCAACCGTCTTGCGGATCTTCTGGAACAGTGCGAGGACGAGCAGGAGCGCGTCCGTCAGATGCAAAAGCTGCGCTTTATGACCCAGCGCGCGCAAATGCGGCATCAGCGTCCCATCCGCATTGAACAGGATGATCCCTATTACGCGCGTCTGCTGGAACGCCTGAGCGTTCTGGACAAACGCCGCTAAAGGCCCGTCGGAGTACTTTTACATGAAGTGGTCTGCTGACCGCCGCCGCGAGGCGCAAGCGCTGCTTGCTGGCGCGTTAAGCGCCCATGCTGACTGCCCCTGAATCTTGGCGTTATCAAAATTCAAAACTTCTAGTACAAGTCCGCGTCTGCGGGCATGCGTTCCCAGTGGATACGGCCCTTTTTACGGTACTTGCGCAACAGCACATAGACGCTGCCCGGCCCGCCGTCATGCGGCTGCGCAGTGCAGAAAGCAAGCACCACACGCTTGAAGGGCTCCTGGGTCAGCCAGCTTTGCAGTTTTTCCCGCAGCACTCCCATGCCGTCGGGCGAGTTGCGCCCACGCCCAGGCACCACCAGCACGGCACGCAAGCCCTTGTACCAGCAACCGCGCATGAAGCCGCGCAGAGCCTCAAAAGCCTGTACGGCATTGAGCCCGTGCAGGTCAAGATGCGCCTCCGGGCTCAGGCCGCCGGCGCGCAGTTTGTTCATGATCATCTGGTCCAGCCCCACCACATGGCCTTCCAGGTATTCGTCCGTAAAAGAAAGAGCGAACTCCAGCTTGCCGTCCATAAAATCCTGCAAACTCAGTTCCCCCTGAGGCGGCGGCGTGCCAGGCTGCGGCTCCGGGCTGACCTGTCGCCCCCGAACCCGCAAGGGACGCACCTGCCCCATGGCGCGCAAAAAGGCCGCGGCTTCTGCATCCTCAGGGCTGTCGCCTTTTTCGCAACGCGCAAGCGCCGCTTCGCCCTGCTGGGGCAGGGCATCACCCTCTTTCTCGTCACGCGACAAGGAATGGGCGTTTTTTTTCGAGCCGTCTTGTACGGCGGTCTGGCCCACGGCACGCTTTTTTTTACGTTCAACCGCTCCGGGCAAATCGCACTGTTCTTCCAGGCGAAAGCCACACGCACGGGCTTTTTGCTTTCCGCCGTTTTGCTGAACGTGACTCATGGCCCGCAGAAAAAGCGCGGAATCCTCGGGGGGCAACACAGCAGCATCAGCCTCAGGCTGAATGGCGGAAGCGCGCCTTTGTTTCCCGCTCTTTTCCTGTCGCGGTGCAGTTTCCTCCGCCGCGTTCTTCTTTTTGTCAGGGAAGGACTTGATGTCCAGCCCGCGAAACGGATTTTCAACAAAAGCATGATTGTCAGACATGGCGTTAAAACCGGACAGGTTTTCATAATGGTAAAAAAAGCCGCGGCAATGCCGCGGCTCAGCAAAAAACGACGGACAAAAAACTATGGCTTTGGAGTCGCGACCGGGGGCTGCGCATCCGGCGTCGCGGCAGGCCGCTGCGGCGCGGGTGTGGCCTGACCGGCTTTCGCATCCTGCGAGGGCGCTGGAACCACGGGCACAGGCGCCGAAGCGGCGGGTTCTTCGATCTTGACGTTAAGAATCGTGGATTCGCCGCTGGGGCGGGAGCTCGTCACATAGGTATAGCTCAGGGAAGTGATCACGAAGATGACGGCCATCAGCGTGGTGAGCTTGGCCAGAATGCCGCCCGCGCCGCCGCTGCCGAACACCGAGGTGTTGCCGCCGCCAAAAATGACGCCCATGCCTTCTTTGCCCGCCTGAAGCAGAACCAGAATGACCAGCAATACGCATACAATAATATGCAGCGTAAGAATAAGAGTCTGCACGAATTCCTCCTCGCCATCCGGCTCAACCCGGCGACGCGCCCAACAAGGATATGCCGAACGCCTTGCATACAATTACGAGGCAAGCCCGGCTGTCGCGGATATTCCATCCCCAATCGGCGACCGACCAAACCGCGTTCACCCGCCGCCTCATCCGCAAACGGCGAGACGCGGAACAGGCGTTTGCTACGATCCGATAATCTGTAGGAAACTTTGCGCCTCTAAAGAAGCGCCTCCTACCAGAAGACCATCCACATTGTCAAGCCCGACCAGGGTGGAGGCGTTGGTCGGCTTGACGCTGCCGCCATACAGAATGGGCAGCTCCGCCGCGGCATCACCCAGCATGCTTGCAAGCAGAGCGCGCAGGGTCGCGTGCGCCTCCTGCACCTCCACCGGACCGGCCACCTTGCCCGTGCCGATAGCCCAGACAGGCTCGTAGGCAATGGCCAGCCGCCCCGCAAGCGTTTCTCTCTGGGCGTCCGACAGATGCTCCAGGGCAGTGGAAAGCTGACGGGACAGCACGTCGCTGAGTTGACCATTTTCACGCTCATGCAGCATTTCACCCACGCAGAGCATGACCTTGAACCCCTGCTCCAGGGCAAAGACAGTCTTGCGGGCCACAAGTTCATCGCTTTCGCTGAAAACGTGGCGACGCTCGGAATGGCCGGCCAGAACCCAGGTCGCGCCCGCGTCATGCAGCATTGCCGTCGAAATTTCTCCGGTAAAGGCGCCCTGTTCGGCGGGGTAAAAATTCTGCCCGCCCGTCGCCAGATTCTCCTTGCCGGCAAAAGCCGCCGCCACGACATCCATAGCCGTAAACGGCGGAAAAACCAGCACCAGACGGTCATGCGGCGTGCCGTCAGCCAGTGCCGTCGACAATTCGGCGGCGGTTTGCGCGGCTTCACCGCAGGTTTTATACATCTTCCAGTTGGCGGCAATGATTTTTCGCATAACAGCACCTTTGGCCGGGGATCATTTTTGCAGGGAGCAGGCGTAAATCAGCGCGTCTTCGCCACTGTCCGCATAGTAGCGGGGGCGCACGCCAATCTGACGGAAACCGCAGCTCCGGTAGAGGGCAATGGCCGCGTGGTTGCCCACGCGCACTTCAAGCAAGGCCTTTTGCATACCCATTTTACGGGCCACTTGCAAGGCCGCGTCCAGA
Source organism: Desulfovibrio sp. SGI.169 (assembly GCF_050313595.1). Taxonomy (NCBI): domain Bacteria; kingdom Pseudomonadati; phylum Thermodesulfobacteriota; class Desulfovibrionia; order Desulfovibrionales; family Desulfovibrionaceae; genus Desulfovibrio; species Desulfovibrio sp. SGI.169. The sequence continues at coordinate 12,113 of NZ_JBNPLS010000017.1, forward strand.
AGGCCGCGCCCAAAGCCTTTGCGGCGCTCTTCGGGCGTCACGGCCAGATTGAGTATTTCCAGCTCGTCAAGGGCATGATATACGGAAATATAGGCCAGCAGCTCCGGCCCCCGAAAAAGGCCGAATGCCGCAAAGGCCGGCTGCGCAAAGGCCGCGCGGCACTGCTCTTCAGTCCAGGGCAGGGAAAAGCAGCGCCGCTCAAGCGTGTGCACAAGCGCCGCATGGCTCGCGTCAAGACGCTGAAAAAACTGTGCCGAAGATGACGGAGTGGGAACGGAACCGCGCATGGATCAACGCCTCTACCCGGAATTGAAAAACGCCGCCTCTTTTCTGGAGGTGGTGGACAAGCGCAACACCCCGCTCTGCGTCATGGCTGAAAGGGATGTGCTGCGTCAGCGCCTGCGTCATCGGGCCGTCGCCCTGCTGATTCGCGACAGCGTGGGCCGGGCCTTGCTGACCTTTCGCGCGGGGCTGGGCTGGGGCTTCTCGTCATTTGCCCTGGTCAGCGCGGGGCAGGCCGCTGAAACACTGGCGCGCGGCATGCTGCGCGAGGAATGGCGCGAGGAAGGCGGCCGCCTGTCGCCCCTGGGCCTTTGCCCGCCCCGCCCGGAAAGCCGTCAGGCCTTTGTGGCCCTGTTTGAAGCGCGCCTGCCCGCCGCCCTGGCCGCGCAAAAAGCCCTTGATCCGGAACGGAACATGCTGCTTGATTATGACGAGCTCAAAGGTCTGCGCGCGCATTTCGCCGACCTGCTCTCTCCCTTCATGCGGGTGGCCATACAGGGCGGTTATGTGCGTCCGCGCTGAGGCAAGAAACGCCGAAAGCGAATTCAGGCCGTTTTTGCCAGCAGAGCCGTCATGGCGTCGTGCAGGCGACCGTTGCTTGCCAGCAGAGCCTCTCCAAAGCGCAGGGGCTCATTACGCAAATTGCTGACCTTCCCGCCCGCCTCCTCCACCAGAAGCCAGCCCGCCGCCAGATCCCAGGGTTTCAGCCCCGCCTCGTAAAACGCATCCAGACGTCCGCAGGCCAGATAGGCCAGATCCACAGATGCGGCCCCGATGCGTCGCACCCCCTGGCTGACAGGCAGAACAGCCGCGAGCCGTTCCAGCACTTCAGGCAGACGCTCTGCCACATCATAGGGAAACCCCGTGCCAACCAGGGCCCCGGCAAGCGTGTCGGCCCTGGATACGGCAATGGGCTGATTATTGCAAAAAGCCCCCTGTCCGCGCGCGGCCCAGAAGCATTCCTCAAGCATGGGCGTATTGACGACGCCCAGAACCACCCGTCCTTCCCGCCAGAGCGCCACGGAAGTGCCCACCTGGGGGATGCGGTGCACAAAGTTGGTTGTGCCGTCCACCGGATCAATAATCCAGCAGAGCGCGCCCGGTTCCTGATCCGCAACGCAGCTCTCCTCGGCCATGAAAGAAGCTTCGGGCAGCAGACCGGCCAGATTTTTCTTGAGAAAGGCCTCTACTTCCAGATCCGTTTCCGTTACCAGATCAATGCCGCCCTTGTGTCGCACATGGCGCGGGCCGGCCCAGCGCGCGCGGATGATCTCCCCGCTTCGGCGCACAATATTCACACATTCCCGCAAGATGGAAGCCGCCTGGAACATGGCGCAACCCCGCTAGTTGATGAAAACAGACTGATAGGCGCGCCGGTTGAGCATGGCCTTGGCTGTGCCGCGCAGAACCGTGGTCAGGGGGTCTTTATCCACAAAAACCTTGAGGCGGGTTTCACGGGCGATGAACTGATCTAGCCCCTTGAGCAGCGAACCGCCGCCGGCCATAAGCATGCCGTTACGGTAAATATCGGCGGAAAGCTCAGGCGGCGTTTTTTCCAGGGCGCGCAGCACAGTCTCAAGAATGGCATATATGGGCTCACGCAATGCCTCGCGGATGTGCCCCTCACCCACAGTGACCACTTTGGGCGTGCCCTGCACCAGATCCTTGCCGGAAACCTCCAGAGACGGCGCATTGGGCTGCGGCATGGCCGAACCCAGAATCTTCTTGACGTTCTCCGCCGTGTTTTCGCCCAGTTCCATGTGAAAAACGTCGCGCATATAGCGCTGCACAGCCATGTTCATGGCGTCGCCGGCCACGCGGATGGACTGAGCGGTGGCGATGCCCGCCAGAGATATGACAGCCACCTCGCTGGTGCCTCCCCCAATGTCCAGCACCAGATTGCCCAGCGGCTCATGGATGGGCAGATCAGCCCCGATGGCGGCGGCCATAGGCTCCTCCACCAGACTCACCTCAGCCGCGCCGGCCAGCAGGGCGGAGTCGATAACCGCCCTCTTTTCCACCTGCGTGATGCCCGTGGGAATGCAGATAACCATGGAGGGCTTGAGCAGGCGCAGTCCGTCAATGGCCTTGCGCACAAAATAGGCGATCATTTCGCGGGTGATGTCAAAGTCAGCGATGACGCCATTTTTCATGGGCCGGATGGTGCGAATGCGCCGGGGCGTGCGGCCCTGAAACTCCTTGGCGGCGGCGCCCACGGCCAACACGGCTTTTTTCTGCACATCAATGGCCACCACCGAAGGCTCATTGAGCACAATGCCGTGGGATCTGGTATAGAGCAGGGTGTTGGCCGTGCCCAGATCCATGGCGATATCCTTGGAGAAAAAGCGGAAAAAGCGCTGCAGAAACATGCTTACAGCTCTTTGTCGGGCGTCAGGGGCGCGCTGTCCGGATCATAGGCTTGCGGGCCGTCGCTGTGCACCCTGGCCTTGGGCAGCAGGGTTCTCAGGCGGGTTTTGAGGTACAGATTTTCCAGAAAAAGCGCCAGGTGATCCACTGACTGCCGCACGAAGCTGCGCATGCTCTCGTCAATCTGGCGGGGGCTGGTGTGCGCCAGACAAAGCACGCCGCGCGTGCTTTTGTTGACCATCACCGGCATGCACATGGCGGCCTGAAAATCAGGCATGTCCGGCAGTTTGCCAAACAGCACAGAAGCCGGAGCCCCATCCGCGCCTTCGGCCACCACAGGCTGGTCGTTGCGAAAGACCCAGCCGGTGATGCCGCTGCCCATAGGCAGGATCAGCGGTTCGCCCTCCGTCAGCAGCAGGCGGGCCGACTCGCATTCCACACAGTAGGTTTCGCCGGGCGCATCCACCGAAGCAAAGGCGCAGTAGTCGAAACCCGTAGCGTCGGCCAGAGTGCGCAGATAATTCTGCAAAAACTGCGGCCAGCGCCTGTAGCGAAAGCGCAAATCCTGAATAACGCCCAATTGCGCAAAATAACGCGGAATATCGCCGGCCAGCTCCTGCCGCCCCCGGCTGCTCTGCTGCCGGGAAATCAATTCCGCGAAGAGCTGGAGAATTTTATGATCCTTGTCTGAAAACGAGTACTGCCGCTTGCTGTCCACGCACAGCGCGCCGCCAGTGGGTACGGGGCAGCCCATAAAGGCTTTGATGCTGGCCTCCTCGCCGCCGGCGTAATAGCCCAGATTGCTCTGCCGCTGATCAAAATTGGGCGCCAGCAAGGGCTGCCGGTTGCGGATGATCCAGCCTACCAGCCCTCTGCCCGGCAATATGGCCGTATCAGAAGAAATCTTGTCGCCCAGGCTGAAAAAGGCGGCGAGATGGTGGGCCTCGCCATCCTCGTCGGGCAGAAAGAGCACGGCCGAATAGGCGTCAAAAACGCTGCAAACAATGCTTAAAATATGTTTTTCAAGGGAATGTGCGGTCATGGCGCGTGGGGTTGAAGGTGACGGGGAGCGGCCGTCGGGGCAAGAGGCCGCATGCGCAAACTTGTTGTAGCAAAGGGTTTCCGGCGTCGCAACTGCTTTCCCGCCCGGGGCCGGCCCTGTTTTGCAGGAGAAGCGATTGGGAAAATTTTCAAAGCCGCGCCGTGAGCACTAGAAATATTTTAGAAAAAAGGATAAAATATAAAAAAATGGCATCAGGACTTGTGGGATGATGAAATGGCAAGAGGTTTTCAGCAAAGACGGGCTGCCGTGGCGCGATGCGGCGAGATTGTCCGAGCCTGTTGCCGTCAGAGAACTGGACGAGCTCAAGCGCTTTCTGGACGCGGTGCACATCCGCTTCTGCCTGGCCAAACCCTATCAGGAAAACAAGAACTACCCGCTGGTGGAAGCGCGCGAACTGCTGCCGTCTTTTGACAATGACATGTTCGAGTATAAGGATCTGCCAGGCTTCGCCCTGGTGGCCTTTGCCCGCCAGCTCGACTACTTTTCCGAGATTTTTCAGTACGACAAGCTGCACCCGGTCATCACCGAGGCGGACGGGGCCTGCTGCCCTCTGGAAAACCAGGTCATTGAGCAGAACATTCAGACCCTGGCTTCCCGTCTGCCGCGCATTCATCAGGATGTTTTTCGCCAGCAGTTCCGTTATGCGGATACAGTGCTGCTGGATACCTATCCGGCCCTGATTCCCTATCTGCTGAATATGGACCGAGCGCAGGTTCTGGCCTGGGATGCGGACAAGTTTTTCCATCTGGCCGGGGTATTCGCCTCCTTTCCTTCCGACATTGACAGCGAACTCAAGCGCTTCGGCATTCGCATTGGCAAATTCGTTTATGGCGACAGCGATATGTACGAACGCAACCGCATGTTCGTCTATCAGTATCTGATGGAGCTGTACGGCTTTCCCATCGTGTCCGAGCGGCGCACCTCCAGCGCGCTTTTCGCCCGCAAGCTGCACAAGATGGGGGAGCGCTTTCTGCTGCGCGTCATGGGGCAGACCGACCGCACGTTGACCACCTACCTTTCCAATGGTGAAAACCGGCGCTATCCCCTGCTGGAAAAAATTGCTCTGGTGGCCGTGGATGAAGACCAGGAAGAAGCCCTGGGCATCATCGACCGGGATGGCTTTTTTCTGGACAAGGCCCGGCGTGTGGTCATCATGCGCGTCACCTACCGCCAGCACCGCTTCAACTCCAGCAACGTGCGTCAGGATCGCGCCCTTTCCGTGGCTCATCAGGAAGTGCTGCACCCGCTCACCGGCGAACCCCTGCGCGGCCTGAACATCATCAAGGACGCCAGCAATATGTTTTTGCGCCTCAACGACATCGTTCGGGGCGAATTTACGGGCCGCATTGTTTATAAGCGTACCGAAGTGGTGGAAAATACCGATACGGACGGAAAGCGCCTCAAATTCCTGTACACCTGGCTGACCAAGCACCAACGCCGGATGATCAGTTACAGCGACGAATTTTTCGCCAATGTCAGCAAGGTGCTGTCCGGCTATCTTTTCGATCCGGACAATGTGGAAATTTTCGACGGCATGCGTGATCTGTACCAGGAGGTATGCACGCGCTTCAGCTACATTCAGCAGGCCCGCCGGGTACGCATTTTGGAGGACATCTGCCAGCGAACCTTCAAGGGCGCGCGCATCACCTACCGGCAAATGATGCTTGAGGCCGTGGAGCTGCTCAATGAGCTTAAATTTGAAATCGTGAACTTTTTCCCGGCGCTGGTGGATGATATCATCAAGTGTGTGGAAAGAATTCTGCGCGACCGGTATTTGCAGCGCAATTATCTGGAAGCGCCTGAAAGCGCGCTGACCAAAGCCGGGCTGGAGATACGCAAGAATTACGGCAGACTGGTTTCTCTGCAGGATGGTTTCAAGGCGGTGCGCAAGGCGCGCCTTGGCACGGAAAGTAAAGTGATGAAGGATGTGACTGTGGCATGAGTGGACCTTTTTTTTATCTGCCGCCCGAAGCCTGGGGCCATGAGGTGAGCCTGGAAGGTCAGGAGGCCAGACATGTGGAGCGGGCGCTGCGCCTCGGGCCGGGGGCGGAAGTGGGCCTGCTGGATGGCTGTGGCCGCGCGGGGCGCTTTGTCATTCGCGCGACCTGCAAAAAAAACGTGCGTCTGGAATGCCTGGAAGAATCTTTCACCCCACAGCCCGCATCGCTCGCCGTTATGGCGCTGGCCTTCAGCAAGGCCGTGCGGCGCGGCTTTTTTATGGAAAAAGCCGCGGAACTGGGCGCGCATGCGGTCTGGCTCTGGCAGGGCGACCACAGCCAGGGCAAATTGCCGGCCGGCGCGCGCGAGTCGTGCCTGGGGCAGATGATCGCCGGCATCAAACAAAGCGGAAATCCCTGGCTGCCGGAAGTGCGCGTCCTGGGCCGCGGCGTTGAAGAGCTTGCCGAACTTTCCCGCGCCGCCGACCAGCGCATCCTGCCATGGGAAATGCAGAAAGACCTGCCCATGCTCACGCCGGATATGGCGGGCAGGCCGGGCCTTTCCGTCTATGCCATCGGGCCGGAGGGCGGTTTTTCCGGAAGAGAGCTGGATATACTGCGCGCGGCGGGCTTTAGCGCGGTCAGTCTGGGGGCCCGTGTGCTGCGGTGCGAAACGGCCGCCACCCTCTGTCTGGGCATCCACTGGTGGGCATCGCAACTGCCGGGCCGGGGCGTCGCCCGCGCGGAGGGCTGATCATGGCCGTCAGCAAACCCCTGCCGGAGCGCATGCGCCCGGACGACGTGGCGCAATTTCTGGGTCAGACCCATCTGACGGATCGCCTGCGCTCACTGATGCAGGCCAGGCGACTGCCCAGCCTGCTTTTCTTTGGCCCTCCCGGCTGCGGCAAGTCCACTCTGGCTTTGCTGCTTGCCAAATCCACGGGCAGAAAATACCTGCGTCTCAGCGCCCCGGAAGCGGGTCTGCAGCACTTGCGTCGCTCCCTGGCCGGCGTTGAAATTCTGGTGCTGGACGAACTGCACCGCTTTTCCAAGGCGCAGCAGGATTTTTTTCTGCCTCTGGTAGAGTCAGGCGAACTGACGCTGCTGGCCACCACCACGGAAAATCCCTCTTTCAGCGTCACCCGCCAACTGCTCTCCCGGCTGCATGTGCTGCGTCTGCGCCCCCTGGGGCGCTCCGAACTGATGCAGTTGGCGCGACGCGGCGCGCAGGCTCTTCAGGCGCAACTGGCCGACGATGTGCTGGACATGCTGGCGGGGGTGGCCCATGGCGACGCCCGCAGCCTGCTCAATCTGGTGGAATATGTGGCCGAACTGCCCGAAGACAGACAAAATCTGGAGCAAATCAAGACGGCATTGCCGGAAATGCTGCTTCGCCACGACAAGGATGGCGACAGCCATTATGAGCTGGCCTCGGCTTTGATCAAATCCATTCGCGGCAGCGATGTGGACGCGGCGCTCTATTACCTGGCCTGCCTGCTGGAAGGCGGCGAAGATCCGCGTTTTGTCTGTCGCCGCCTGATTCTTTCCGCCTCGGAGGATGTGGGCCTGGCCGATCCAAACGCCCTGCCCCTGGCTGTCTCCTGCCAGCAGGCTGTGGAATTTGTAGGCATGCCCGAAGGCTTTATTCCCCTGGCCGAAACAGTGGTCTATCTGGCTCTGGCCCGCAAAAGCAACGCTTCATACGCGGCCTATCTCAGCGCCGCGCGTGAGGTGAAGCTCAACGGCGCGCGCGCCGTGCCATTGCATCTGCGCAATCCGTCCACGCAATTGCAAAGGGAATGGGGCTACGGCAAGGAGTACAAATACCCGCACAACTTTCCTGACTCCTGGGTGGCGCAATCCTATCTGCCGCCGGAACTGGAAGGCAGACGTTTTTACCAGCCGCGCGACAATGGCGAAGAGCCTCGGCTTTCGCAGTGGTGGCGCAAGATTCACAAAATCAAAAAAACGGATGCTCAGTAATGATTCCCCAGCATATTGACGGCGTTTTTCTTGAAAAATTTCTCACCGGCGACACATATCGCAGCCCCGCGATGCGGGCGGGCATGCTCAGCCGGGCGCTGCCCTCGCTTTCTTTCTACAGCCGCCTTTTTCTCGGGCCGGTGCGCTGGCTTTGCCGCCGCGCCGCGCGTGGACAGTGCGACGACGCCGCATGGGTTTACGCCAGCATCTGGACGGCTGATCTTATGGAACGCATGGGCTGCCCCATTGAGGTGGAGGGCATGGACGCCATTACCGCCGAGGACGCCCCCTGCCTCTTTGTGGCCAATCACATGAGCACTCTGGAAACCTTCATGCTGCCGGGCATCATCCGCCCGCGCAGGCCCGTGACCTTTGTGGTCAAGAAAAGCCTGACCACCATGCCTTTTTTCGGCGCTGTGATGCGTTCGCGCGACCCCATCGTGGTGGGTCGGGTCAATCCCCGCGAAGATCTTGCCGCGGTTCTGGACGGCGGCCTGGAGCGACTCAAAAAAGGCATTTCCATCATCGTCTTTCCGCAGAGCACACGCTCCAGCGTGTTTGACGCGCGCCATTTCAACAGCATTGGCGTCAAACTGGCCCGAAAAGCCGGTGTGCCCATTGTGCCCGTCGCCCTCAAAACGGACGCCTGGGGGCAGGGGAAAAAAATCAAGGAGCTGGGACCGGTCAAGGCCGGCATGCCTGTGCGCTACCGCTTCGCTCCCCCCCTGCATATCCGCAATCAGGGCAAGGAAGAACAGGCCGCCATCTGCGAATATATCGGCGGCACGCTGGCGGCCTGGCAGGCGCAGGACGGCATGAACCCTTGATGCGCACAATGCCGGACGGCCATAATGAGAAAGGGCTTGCGCATCGCAAGCCCTGAATTTCCTGGTCGGGATGGCGCGATTTGAACGCGCGGCCTCAGCGTCCCGAACGCTGCGCTCTAGCCAAGCTGAGCCACATCCCGTCAAGAAGCGCACTTTATGCCAACAGCGCGTTTTTGGCAAGGCTTTTTTTTATTTGTCAAATTATCCCGCCTGGAGTATTGTGACCCTCCGAACGCGGGGAAATTTATTCTGGAGTGAAGGCTTCTATGATCCGTGTCCTTGTTGTGGATGATTCGACTTTCATGCGGCATGCCCTGGTTTCTCTTCTGGAACAGGATCCAGATATCAAAGTGGCCGGTACGGCGCGGGATGGACAGGATGCGCTGCAAAAAGCCGCGGAGCTGGATGCCGATGTCATGACTCTGGATGTGGAAATGCCGCGCCTTGACGGCCTGGCTGCCCTTCAGAAGCTCATGAAAACCTATCCCATGCCGGTGCTGATGGTCAGCTCACTCACGGAAGACGGCGCGGAAAGCACGCTCAAGGCCATGGAATATGGCGCGCTGGATTTCATCCTCAAGACCATGAGCAACGACCGCGACGCTTTCGGCGATGAACTGCGCCGCAAGGTCAAGGCCATTGCCCGTAAAAAAGCCATCATCAAACTGAAATACCGCCGCATCAATCATATCACGCCGCCCGCCCCTCCCGGCAATCAGCCGTCGCAGCCTGCGAACTATGTGCAAACACCGTGTCACGGCCCGCGCGATCTGGTCGTCATCGGCGTTTCCACCGGCGGCCCGCCGGTGGTGCAGAAGATCCTTTCCGCCTTGCCGGCGGACCTTCCGGCCTGCATTCTCATTGCCCAGCATATGCCGTCCACCTTTACCGGCCCTTTTGCCAAGCGTCTGGACAATGTGTGCAAGATTTCGGTTTCAGAGGCGGCCAATGGCGACAGGTTCAAGAACGGGCACGCCTATGTGTGCCCCGGCGGCAAGCATATCGGCGTGCGCATGCGCGGCCCCCTGCCTGAAGTGGCCGTGACCGAGGAACCGCGGGACGCGTTGTACAAGCCAACAGTCAATGTGCTCATGGAAACCGCGGGACGCTACATGGGGCGACGCACCCTGGGCGTCATGCTGACGGGCATGGGATCCGACGGTTGCGACGGAGCCCGTATTCTCAAAGAAAAAGGCGGTTGTCTCATAGCCCAGAATGAGGCTTCCTGCGTGGTTTACGGCATGCCCAAGGCCGTGGTGGACGCAAAACTCGCCAACCTGATTCTGGATGCAGATGACATAGCCCAGGCCATCATCACAACGGTTAAAGGCTGACACATAGTCCTACACCAGGGAAAAGCAGTATGAGTATGGAAAATTCGCAAGACAGCGCGGCGCAGATACTTGAAGCCCTTCAATCCGGCAATAGCGAAGCCATGCGTGACGCGGCTTTCAGCGCGGGCGACATGGGGCTGAAAGAGGCCATTCCCCTGCTCTGTGAATGCATCAAAAGCGAAAATATCGGCGTGCAGGAAGCTGCGGAATACGGCCTGCGTAAAATACGCGGCGCCGAGGCCATCACGGCGCTGCTGCCCTTGCTGGGCAGCGATGAAGCGCCGGTACGTAATGTCGCCATGGATATTCTGCGTGAAATCGGGGTGGACAGCATTGAAAGCATGCAGCCCTGCCTTCGCGGCGATGATTCGGATCTGCGCATTTTTATCACGGATATTCTGGGCTACTGCCGCAGCCACCAGTCCGCCCTGCTGCTGGCTGATGCCTTGCTCAAAGACCCCGAGGTCAACGTTCGCTATCAGGCGGCCGTCAGCCTGGGCAATCTTGCTTTTCCCGAATCCGTGAATGACCTCTGCCAGGCCATGCACGACGAGGAGTGGGTGCAGTTCGCTGTGGTGGAAGCCCTGGCCAAAATCAAAGACCCGTCGGCCATCAACGCTCTGGTGCAGCTGCTGCCGCAATCTTCCACGCTGGTCAGCTCGGCTATCATTGACGCATTGGGTGACCTGGGCGACATCAAGACAATTCCCCTGCTGTTCAACTCGCTGGAGAATGTCAGCGTGACGCTGCGTCACAAGATAGTCAAGGCTATCGTACAGATTTTGGGAGGCCGCTCAATTTCCCTTTTGGCCGGCAAATCGCAGGAACGCCTGTACTCCTATCTGCTGGACGCTCTTTCCGACAATGACGAGGAAATTCAGATAGCGGCCCTGCAAGGGCTCAGCGCCATCGGAAAGGAGGAGGCCAGCAGCGCCATCCTGTCTCTGGCCGCCGAACTGAACCCGGAGCGCGATGCCGGGCTGTATGAGGCCGCCATTCAGGCCATCGCCTCCATAGGCTACAACAATATTGTGCGTGACGCCCTGCGCAGCGAGGATGAAAACCTCGTCATGATTGCCATGGAAGCCTGCCAGCTTATGAACGACAACCGCTCGGTGGAAGAAATCAAAAATCTTTTCTGGCGGGTCAGCCCTGAGCTGCAGCGCGCCGCCGTGGCGGAAGTGGCCCAGCTGGGCAGTTGCGACGACATGCCTTTTTTTCTTTCCATTATTGACGAATCCGAAGACGCGGAAGTGCTCAAAAGCGCCCTGGTCTTTTTCGGCAATCAGCATACCTGCCCGGATGTGGAAGATGTGGTGTTCAGCCAACTCGACCACCGCTATGTGGATGTAAAGGAAATGGCGCTGGAAGCCTGCATCAACCTGCACAGCCCCAACCTGAATGAGCGATTCAAAAAGCGTTTCCACAGTGATAACGCCATGCAGCGCATGATGGCGGTATATGCGCTGGGCCGCTACAGCGTTTCCGAAAATCTTGCGGAAATCACGGAGGCCCTGGAGGACGCGGACCCCGCCATCCGCCGTGTGGCGGTGGAGGCTTTTCTGAATCTGGGCGGCGCGGCGGAGCGCTACCTTCCCCGCCTGCTGCCTCGTCTGTTTGATGAAGACAAAGATGTGCGTGTTGCCCTGGTGGATCTCCTGGGGCAGATCGGCACCTCGTCTGTTATGCCGCATTTGATCACCGCCCTCAGGGATGAAAACGAATGGGTGCGCATTCGCGCCATTGAAGCTCTGGGCGTGAATAAAAATGCCGAAGCCGTGCCCTCCCTGGCGCAAATGCTGGAACACGCGAGCCCCATGGTTGCGTTCAAAATCATTGAAGCGCTGGGCAGGATCGGCGGCAATGTCGCTTTCAGTATACTGCTGGGCATGATGGATCACGACGATCCTGAAATTCAGCATGCCGCCGCTGACGCCGTGGCCGCCATCCAGGCGGAACAGGAGTAACTATGGCGACCCCTCCCACTTTTTTCCCCAAAACACCCCAGTTCAAGAACGGCGAGGCGGATTCCAAATCGTCGTCCACCGACAAGCCCGCGCAACCCGCCGCCGCAAGCGTTGCGGAATGCCCCACCTCGCTCTACAAACCCCGGCAGCCTTCCGCCTTTTCCGGCGTCGGGCAAAGCCGGCCGGGTTCCGCCTTCGGTGCTCCCGCTCCGGCTGCCGATAGCGCAAGATCACCGTTCAGCAGAACCACAACGCCAAACGCGGCGACTGCCAAAACAGATGACGCGCGGCCGTTTTCGTCTTTCAGATCGGTCGTTCAGACGCCCTCCGGCGCGCAGAATGCGGCCATGCCGTCCCTGCGAAGCTTCACCAGGCCCGCCGGCGCGGCGGACGGAAGCGGCCCGTCAGCCTTCGGCACAACCGGCGCGCGTCCTTCCGCATTCAGCAGGCAACCCGCCAGCCAGCGCCCGCCCTTGCAGCCCGGCGCCGCCTTTCGCCCTCAGGCCCAGACCGCGCCTTCCTTTCGGACGGCATCTCCCTTCCGCAAGGATTTGCAGATTACTGACGAGGAATTTGTGCTGCTGCGTGATTTCATCTATCAGCAATGCGGCATATTTATTGCCGAAAATCGCAAATACCTTGTGGAAAACCGGCTTTCCAACCGTATTAAGGAATTAAACCTCAAAAGTTACAACGAATATTACAACTTTCTGCGTTTCGACGCCAACCGACGCACAGAGCTGAACAAGCTTTTTGAAGTGGTAACCACCAATGAAACCAGCTTCTTTCGCAATCCGCCGCAGTTGGAAGTATTTCAAAACTCCGTGCTGGCTGAAACGCTGGAGCGGTGCAGAAAATCCGGCCAGAAAAAGCTGAGAATATGGTCCGCCGGCTGTTCCACCGGCGAAGAGCCATATACGCTGGCCATCATTCTGCATGAGGTGCTCAAAAGCGATATCCGCACATGGGATATCAAGATTACGGCCAACGACCTCTCGGAAGCCGTGCTGGGCGCGGCGCGGCGCGGCGTGTACAATGAATACGCCTTGCGCACGACCCCCAAGGAGATTGTCTCTTCCTACTTCACCCAGGAAGGCAATCTCTACAAGGTGGACCCCGCGCTCAAGCGAATAATTTCCTTCGGCCAGATTAACCTGAGCGACAAGGAACAACTGCGCCGGGTCGAAAAATCGCAGATCGTTTTCTGCCGCAATGTGATTATCTACTTTGATGATGAAATGAAGCGAAAAGTCATCAATGCGTTTTATGATAATCTGGAACCAAACGGCGTGTTGCTCATTGGTCATTCTGAATCTCTGCACAACATCAGTCGTTCATTCCAGCTTGAGCATCACAAAGGCACCATCGTCTATCGCAAGCTGAGTTGACGCCATGACGTTATGTGCGCAAAAATTCTGGCTATAGCCAATCAAAAAGGAGGCGTGGGCAAAACCACCACTTCCTTGACATTAGGCAGCGCCCTGTCGCGGCGTGGTAAAAAGGTGCTGCTTCTGGATCTTGATCCGCATGCCTGCGCCACGCTGCATGCCAGGATTTATCCAGAAGAGCTGCGCGCCAGTCTGTACGACGTTTTTTTGGCGCAAGACGGCGTATGGCCGGGCATCTGGCCGGACATCATTCACCCTGCGGCCCTGCAGGGCATGGATATCGCCCCCGGCAGCATACGCCTTTCGGAACTGGAAGTGGACTTCCGGGAGCGCAGCGCCAAGGGCAGTATTCTGGCGCGTAGTTTAGAGACGTTGACGCCTCTGTATGATTTTGTGGTACTGGACTGTCCGCCGCATGTGGGTATTTTGCTGGTCAATGCGCTGGTGGCGGCTGATCTGCTGATCATTCCCATTCAGACTGATTTTTTGGCCTTGCACGGCCTGAAGCTGCTGTTTGACACGGTGCACACGTTGAACAAGGTATTGCCGAGCCCCATCCGTTACCGGGCAGTGCCCACTATGTATGACAAAAGGGCCAAGGCATGCACGCGGGTGCTGAATTTGATGCGCCACAAGATGGGGCATGCCATGTTTGCCACCATTATCGGCGTGGATACGCATTTTCGGGAAGCCAGCGCGCTGGGCTGCACCATTTATGATATTGACGTTCAATCCAGAGGCGCGCTTAGCTACGACTCCCTGGCCGAGGAAGTGCTCAGTTTATGGTAAAAACGCCGGAAGAATATTTTGCCGACCAGTGCTTTGAAACGCCAGATGCCCGCCGCGCGTCGGGGGGCGGGCTCAGTGAGGCGGAGCAGGCGTTTGTTCAGAAATATCTCGGCGCTGACGCCTTGGCGGGCTTGCCCGTGCTGGAACCGGATGCGGCCCTGTCGGTCGCTGAAACGGAGCATGAAGCGGAAGCCCGGATTTCGCTCAAAGACTGGCTACACGGCGAACCCCGCGTACAAATGGTTTCCTTTTTCGTGCGCGGGCAGGTATTTCTTTTGCCTGTGGCGGCGATTCAGGAAGTGCTGCGCTATGTTCCCACAGTCAGGCTGCCTTTGGCTCCGCCTTTTGTGGCGGGGGTCATCAATCTGCGCGGGCGGGTGACCCCTTTGCTCCATCTGGACGCCCTGCTCACCCAGGAGCAGAATTACCGGTATACGGCGCAAAGCTTCATTATTGTTCATGCTTCAGAACAAATGCAATTAGGTTTGATTATCGACAAAATCCAGAGCATGCACATTGTTGAACAAAATAGAATAACGTGGAACGCTGAAATCCAGCTGGGAGCCAGCGCCGATTTTTTATGCGGCATAGCCGATATTAATGATCGCGTATGCGGCATTCTTGATCCCGACATGATTGTTAAAAAAATGTTTGCGACCTGATATGACTGATTTGTAATAATAAAGCGCGCGCATAATCAGACTATCTCTTGCAAAAACGGCGCAGACTCACTAAGATATGGAAATAGGCCGGATTTGACAGCCACAAGATAACAGGCAGGAACAAAATTATGACTAAACACATCATGGTCGTCGATGATTCCAAGACCATTCGCAACCTTGTGGCCTTTGTGCTCAAATCCGAAGGCTTCAGGGTCAGCACCGCCGAAGATGGCCTGGACGCCATTGAAAAACTGTACAGTCTCGACCCGGTGGACCTGATCGTCTCCGACGTCAACATGCCGCGCATGGACGGTTTTACTTTTATCAAGACCATCCGCATGCAGGATGCCTACAAGGACATTCCCATCATTGTCCTCTCCACTGAAGGGCAGGAGCAGGACATCCAAACCGGCATGAGCCTGGGCGCCAACCTCTATATGGTCAAACCCGCCCAGCCGGAAAAAATGGTTCGAAATATAAAGATGCTTCTTGGCTAGCCGATAAAGAGAACAGTATGCGCCCCTGTGGGGCATTGCTGCTCTTTCAGCCAAACGAAGGTATGGGTTATGAGCCAGGAATTTTTTGATCCGGAACTTTTTGCGGA
Source organism: Desulfovibrio sp. SGI.169 (assembly GCF_050313595.1). Classification (NCBI taxonomy): domain Bacteria; kingdom Pseudomonadati; phylum Thermodesulfobacteriota; class Desulfovibrionia; order Desulfovibrionales; family Desulfovibrionaceae; genus Desulfovibrio; species Desulfovibrio sp. SGI.169. The sequence continues at coordinate 27,316 of NZ_JBNPLS010000017.1, forward strand.
TTTTATCGCTGAAGCCAAGGAACACCTTGAAACCATTGAGCCTAATCTGCTGGAACTTGAAAAAACTCCGGACAATCTGGCTTTACTCAACGATATCTTTCGCCCCATGCACTCCCTGAAGGGAGCTTCCGGCTTTTTGGGCCTGAACCGGATCAATCAGCTGGCGCACAAATCTGAAAATATTCTGGACGAGCTGCGCAAAGGCGCCATGGTGGTGACCTCGGAGATCATGGATGTGATCCTGGCCTCCACAGACGCCCTGCGCCAGATGATCGACAATCTTGAAGCCTCCAACGCCGAAGGCGACGTTGAAATTGAGCACATCATGGCGCAGATTGACGCCATCATGGCTGGTGAAAACGCGCCGGGCGCGCCGGAGCCTGAGCCCGCCGCCCCGACAGAAGAAGCCGCCTCATCTCAGGCAGCCCCGCCGGATCAGGCTGCGCAGGATGACACCGCCCCGGCGGCTGAAGCCGCGCCCCAGGACGGGGAAGAAAACTCGCAAGATATTGATATTGTCCAGCCCATGAGCACCAAAGAATGGGTTGCCTCCCTGCCCTGCGGCGAGCCGTACGCGCTCACGGCTTTTGGCGAAGGGCATCTCAAAGATTTTATTGATGAATCCTATGAGATTATCGCCAGCCTGAATGACGGCCTGCTGGAACTGGAAGAGAACCCCACCGGTCGGGAAGACCTGGTCAACGATCTTTTCCGTTTTTTCCATAATATGAAGGGCAACAGCGGGATCATCGGCTACAATGATCTGAACGCCCTGACTCACGAGGCCGAAACGCTGCTCAATAATGTGCGGCAGGGCAAAATTACGCCCAGTCACGAACTTATAGACCTGCTTTTGCTGGTCGTGGACGTGATGGAAGGTCTGGTGCAGAGAATTGATATCGCCAGCGGTCGGACCACGCCTTTTGATACGAGCCCGGTTATCAAGCAATTGCAGCAGGCTTTGGCCGGCGGCCCCATTTCCCTGCCCGAAGAACTTCTGGCAGCCCAGAACGGCGGTTCGCGGACCAGGAAGAGTGAACCGGCTGACGACACCGGACAAGCCGAGCCGGTATCCGCTGAAAGCGCGCCGGTAGAGGTGGTCAATCCCACCATCATTGCGGTGGGTTCTGAGGGCGATGACGCAGATGTGTTTCGGGTGACAGTGCGCCAGCAGATTGAAATCATTCGCGCCGCCCTGGCGACGCTGCAAAAAGACGGCAGTCACAAAGACTCCATTGACGCCGTGTACCGTTGCCTCATCGCCATCAAAAACGCCTGCAGCTTTATGGGGCAGGACGAAATCAAGGTCTATGCCGAGCGCACGGCGGGCATCGTGGATCAGGGGCGCAACAGCGGCATTGATTTCGGTTTGATGGTGGATTTGCTGAGTCAGGAAGTGGGCATCATTGATGATATGGTGCAAAAAGCCCTGAATGAAGGCAAGGTCGCCGACAGCGCCGAAAGCGAAACACCGCCTTCGCAGACGGAGGCCAAGCCTGTGCCCGCGAAAGAGCAATCGGCTCCCGCTGCTCCGGCGCCGGCCAAGGCTGAAGCGGCCAAGCCGCAGCCAGCTCCCGCGCCAGCGGCCCCAACCAGGCCGACGCCCGCCGCGCAGGCTTCCAAACCGGCTCCCGCGCCCACCCCGCCTGCGGCCGCGCCCAAAAAAGCCGCCGCTGCCCCCGCCGCCAAGCCGGCAGCCGCTCCGGCCAATGACGCGCACAAAAGTTCCTCCACCATCCGTGTGGATCATGAACGCCTGGATCACCTGATGAATCTCATCGGTGAACTGATTATCAACCGCAACCGCTATACCATGATTGCCCGCTCTCTTGAGGGCGGCGACAACGTCAATATTTCGGAAGTGGCTCAAAGTCTCTCCGAAACCACCTATGCCATGGCCCGCATTTCCGATGACTTGCAGGACACCATCATGAAAGTCCGCATGGTGCCCGTCTCTTCTGTCTTTTCGCGTTTCCCCCGTCTTGTTCGCGATCTGTCGCGCAAGAGCGGCAAGGAAGTTGATCTGATCATGGAAGGCGAGGAAACCGAACTGGACAAAAGCGTGGTGGAAGTCATCGGCGACCCTCTGGTGCATCTGATCCGTAACTCCGTGGATCACGGCATTGAACCGGAAGATGTGCGCATTGCCGCCGGCAAGCCGCCCAAGGGCAAAGTCACCCTGCGCGCCTTTCATAAAGGCAATTCCGTCGCCATTGAAATTGAGGACGACGGCAAGGGCATTGATCCTGAAAAAATGCGTGAAGTCGCCATTCGCAAGGGCATTATAACGCCGGAGGAAGCGGCGCAGCTGGACGACCGCGAGGCTATGGAGCTCATTTTTGCCCCCGGCTTTTCCTCCGCTGAAAAAATTACCGATATTTCTGGACGCGGCGTGGGCATGGATGTGGTGCGAACCAACATTAAAAACCTGAAAGGCAGCGTCAACACCTATTCAGAAGTGGGCAAGGGCACGCGCTTCACCTTGAGCCTGCCGCTGACCCTGGCCATCATTGATGCCCTGATGGTCAACGTGTCGGGCCAGATGTACGCCATCCCGCTGGATGCCGTGTCGGAAACAACCAAGATTGAAGCTGAGCGCCTCACCGACGTCAAAGGCCGCAAGGCTGTTACACTGCGCGGTGAGGTGCTGGGCATTGTGGAACTGTCTGAAATGCTCGGCCTCCCGCGCACGGATCCGTTGCCGGAAGTGCTGTCTGTCGTTGTCATTCACGATAACGAGCGCCGTCTGGGCCTGGTGGTGGATCAACTTCTTGAACGCCAGGAAATCGTCATCAAGCCTTTGGGCGCGTATCTGGGCGACCTCAAGGGCATTTCCGGGGCCACCATTATGGGCGACGGCTCAGTGATTCTGATTCTTGACCCGCATGAGATATACCTCATGTCCACATCCAAGGCTTCCATGGTGCCAGGCGTTGATCAAAGCAAACAGCCGGCAGCTGTCGCGGCAAAACAGTAGAAAAAAAGGGGGGCGCAAGCCCCCTTTTTCATCGTATGAAAAAACTTCCCGGTTTTTTTCACGCTTCCATCAAAATGGCGTTCCCCTAGCGCCAGCGCGCCAGAAAATCCGCCGCGCTTTTTCCGGCGTCCAGATGCGCAAGCAGGGCACTGCCGAAAACCACGGCATCCGGCCTGGCGTCAGCGGGCAGCTTCGCCAGTTGTGAAGGTTCGCTCAGGCCAAAGCCCAAAGCCAGCGGCAGGGAAAAAACCCCGCGCGCACGCTTTATGGTTTCCGCCACCTGCGGGGCCAGGCCGGATCGTTCACCCGTGATGCCCATAACCGAGACGACATACACATAGCCCTGCCCTTCGGCGGCATAGAGCGCCATGCGTTTTTCGCTGGTATTGGGCCCCACCAGAGGGATCAGCGCAATGCCGCACTTGTTCAGGGCGGAACGCATGGGGCCGGACTCTTCATGCGGCAAATCCGGCACAATCAGACCATGCACCCCGGCTTTTTCCGCGTCACGGGCCAGTTCTTGCAAACCATACTGCAAAAAGGGGTTGAAATAGCCCATCAGCACCACGCCCGCCCTGATCAGGCCCTTGCGCCGGGCCATTTCTTTCAGAATTCCGCGTAAGTTCACGCCGTCGCTCAAGGCCCGGCGCGAAGCCTCTTCCACCACCGGGCCATCGGCCACGGGGTCGGAAAAGGGCACGCCGATTTCAATAACGTCCGCGCCGTTCTCGTCCAGTTCCATCAGCGTGGGCCAGAAGCGCGCGCTGTCGGGAAAACCGGCCGTCAGAAAGGGAATCAGCGCCGGACGCCCGGCGGCCATTGTCTTGCGAATTTTTTCTTCAAGAAAATGCATGGTTACACCTCTTTTTCGGCAAGCGCCGCGCGAATAATATCCATATCCTTGTCGCCCCGGCCAGAGAGGTTGACCACCACATGACTGCCGGGCGCGAACTCCCGCGGATGATCCAGCACCCAGGCCAGCGCGTGCGACGACTCCAGAGCGGGCAGAATGCCTTCCGTCCGGCAGAGACGCATCAGGGCGGCGAGAGCGTTGGCGTCCCTGACCATGCCGTAGCGCACCCGGCCGCTCTTGTGCAGAAAGGCATGCTCCGGCCCCACGCCGGGATAATCCAGACCGGCTGAAATGGAGTGCGAAGGCTCAATCTGGCCGTCATCATTCTGCAAAAGCATACTGTAATTGCCGTGCAGCACGCCGGGAGCGCCCAGGTTCAGGGGAGCGGAATTGAAGCAGCCAGGCTCGCCGCTGCCCGCCGCCTCCACGCCAATAAGTCGCACCTGCGCATCCTTCAGAAAGGGGTGAAACATGCCTATGGCGTTGGAACCGCCCCCCACGCAGGCCACCACGGCATCCGGCAGCCTGCCGGTTTTTTCCAGCATCCGGGCGCGGGTTTCCCGACCTATGACGCTTTGCAGATTGCGCACCAGGGTGGGAAAGGGGTGCGGACCGGCGGCGGTTCCGAAACAGTAATGCGTGGTCCGCTGGCTGGCTGTCCAGGCCCGCAGCGCCTCGTTAATGGCGTCCTTGAGCGTGCGCGAACCGCTTTGCACGGCATGCACCTCAGCGCCCATCAGCTTCATTCGACGGACATTGGCGGACTGACGCTCCACATCCTCGCCGCCCATGTAAATAACGCAGCTCATGCCCAGGCGCGCGGCGGCCGCCGCCGTGGCCACGCCGTGCTGGCCAGCGCCGGTTTCAGCCACCAGAGACGTTTTGCCCATGTGCCTGGCCAGCAGGGCCTGGCCCAGAGTATTGTTGATCTTGTGCGCGCCGGTGTGCAGCAGGTCCTCGCGCTTGAGCCAGAGGTTGAACCCCAGCTCCTCCGAAAGCCTGGGGCAATGGGTCAGCGGCGTGGCCCGCCCGGCATAGTTGCACAACAGATCGTCCAGTTCCGCCTGAAATTCGGGCGTCGGCATGATTTCACGCATGGCCGCCTCAACTTCCAGCAGTGGCGGCATGAGCAGCTCGGGCACAAAGCAGCCCCCAAATTCACCGAAATAGCTATCTTTCATCTTGTCTCCCCATTGCCTTGGCTTGTGCGACGGCAGCCACGGCCGCCGCCATTTCACACGCATTTTTTTGTCCCGGCGCGTCCTCAATGCCGGAATTGAAATCCACACCGTCAGGCGCGCACTGCGACAAGGCCTGCCGCACATTGTCCGCAGTCAGCCCGCCGACCAGCAGCCAGGGGGCCGGCGCTTTGAACTCGCCCAGTTTCCGCCAGTCCAGACGCCTGCCGCTGCCGCCGCCTGCGACGCCCGCATCCAGCAGAAAGCAGGCGCAGGCGTCAGCATGTCTTTGCAGTTCGGCATGCAGCTGTGCCCGATGCGGATGGCGGTGCGGCCAGATTGCCCTAATTACCCGTTCCGCGCCCACGGCACGCGCACAGGCTACGCTCTGCCCGCCGTGCAGCTGGGCAAAATCCAGACGCGCCTCGCGCATGACGCGCAGGATTTCATCAGCCTCCTGCTCCACAAAAACGCCCACCCGCCGCATGGAGCCGCTTTTCAGGCGCGCCGCCTGTTCCGGAGCGATATGGCGCGGACTTCCGGAATGAAAAACGAAGCCGCAAAAATCCGCACCCAGGCGCGCGGCCTCGTCCACATCTTCCTGCCGGGTCAGCCCGCAGATTTTAATCAGCATGGTCATGCCCCCCCCACAGCCGGCTTGCCGCCCAGCAGCGCCGCCAAAGCCGCGCCGGGCCGGGCCTGCTCCATCAGGGCCGTGCCCACCAAGGCCGCCCCATAACCCGCCGACGCGGCCTGGACCAGATGCGCCGGCGCGCTGATGCCGCTGGCCGCCACCCATATTTCGCCATTCTCCGGCGGATGGGCCTCGGCCAGCGCCAGACAGGCCGCGCGGTTCACGGCAAGGGTCTGCAAGTCTCTGGCGTTGACCTGGATGACGCGCGCCCCGCTTTCGCGGGCCAGACGAAGATCAGCCGCGTTGAAAACCTCCACCACGGCGCTCATGCCAAAAGACTCGGCCTCTTCCCGCAGACGCCGCAGCACGGCAACATCAGGCGTGAGCCGCACAATCAGCAGCAGGGCCGATGCAGGGGTGGCCGCCGTGGCGCGCACCTGCAGCGAATCAAAAATGAAATCCTTGCGCAGCAGCGGCAAAGGCGCGGCTGGGTAAAGGCCAGGCGCGGCGGCCCGGCGCAGGTAATCCAGATTGCCGTGAAAATATGCCGCCTCCGTGAGAATGGACAGGGCGGCGGCCCCGGCCGCCGCATACTGGCTGACCACCTCTTCCGCCTCAAGGTCTGCGCGAATGACGCCGCGCGACGGCGAAGCCCGCTTGTATTCCGCAACCACAGCCAGAGGCGCGCGCCTCGCGGGCGCGCTCAGGGCCGCAGCAAAGTCAGGGCGGGGCGTCGCCAAAGGCGCGGGCAGGCTTCCCCGCTCCGCCGCCAGCCGCAGGGCCGCCACTTCAGCCCGCTTGGCCTGGTAAAAACGTTCAAGCGGCATGCAGCACCTTCCTGCCCAGACCGGCGCCGACCGCCTCGCGGGCGCGAGCCATACACAGGACCATATCCATGCGCTCTTCCAGCGGGTAAACGGCCAGCCCCACATTGAGCGTCACCATGTCAAGCATGGGACGCGAGCCGTTGCCTTTCAGCAATTCCTTGAGCACGGCCACAGCCTCATCCTTGCTGTGCACGCTCAGGTCATCGGGTGCGCAGGGTTGGATGCCAAAATCGGCCGGATCCAGAGGCAGGGCTTTGGCCGTGCCGTTATGCAGCAGGATGATTTGCGCCGGGCCTATGGGCGTCAGTTCGTCATAACCGCCCGCGCCGCAAACCACAGCGGCCCGATAGAGCGGCGACTGCAAAAGAGTTTCCGCCACCAGGGGAACCAGCTCTGGACGGGCCACGCCCATAAGCAGATGGCTGGGCCTGGCCGGGTTGATCATGGGCCCCAGGATATTGAAAAGCGTGCGCACGCCCAATTCTTTGCGCAACGGGCCGATGCTTTTGAATGCCGGATGAAAATGCGGCGCGAATAAAAAGGCGAAGTTGCGCCGCCGCACCATTTCGGCCACGGAAGCCGGGTTCTTGTCCAGGGCTATGCCCAGGGCCTCCAGAGCGTCGGCGCTGCCGCATTTGGAGGATACGGCCCGATTGCCGTGCTTGACCACCTTGTACCCCATGCCGGCCAGCACCAGAGAGGTGATCGTGGAGCAGTTGAAAGAATTGCGGCCGTCGCCGCCTGTGCCCACCACATCAATGCTGACGCCTGAAATGCCGTCAACGCGCACGGCGCGCGCCAGGGCCGCGCGGGTGGCGTGGGCCAGCTCCAGCGCGCTTTCCCCTTTCATGCGCAGCCCCATGAGAAAGCCGCCCGCCTGGGCGGGTGTCATCCTGCCGTCCATGAGCGAAGCGAAGCCGGCGGCGGCCATTTCCGCCGTGAGATCTTCCCCGCGGGCCAGGCGTTCCAGAATGGCGGTCAGGCTGGCGGATTCGTTATCCTTGCTCATGACGGCCCGCGGGAAATTGCCCAGCAGGCGCAGCCCCTCAGGCGTAAGCACCGATTCGGGATGAAACTGCACGCCCACCCAAGGCCGGTCATTGTAGCGCAGGGCCATGACCTCGCCTTCAGGGGCGCGGGCGGTCACAGTAAAACGGGGATTGGCCGCATCCTCGTCTGCTCGCACCACCAGGGAATGGTAGCGTCCCACCTTCATGGGATTGGGCAACCCACTGAACAGGCCCGTGCCGTCGTGCACGATTTCCGACTGCTTGCCGTGCATGATGCATGGCCCCACTTCCACCCCCGCCCCGGCGTGCAGCCCCAGAAGCTGATGCCCCAGACAGACGCCCAGCACGGGAATGCCCGGATCAAGACGATTCAGAAATTCCGGGCAGTAGCCGGCATGGGCGGGATGACCGGGGCCGGGCGAGATGCAGACCATGCTCAGCTCCGGATCGACCGCCGCATCCAGCACGGCGGGATCATCGTTGCGCAGAACGCGCGGCGTGTGCCCCAGAGCGTAAAATGCCTGCACCAGATTATAGGTAAAGGAGTCGTAATTATCTATGAGCAGAAACATATTCTTCGTCCTCCGCGCGCAAGACCAGGCGCATGATGGCTGATTTGTTGCACACTTCCTTCCACTCCTGTTCCGGGTCGGAATCATGCACAATGCCGCCGCCCGCTTGCCAGAAAAGCCGACCGTCGCGCACCCACATGCTGCGGATGGTGATGCCCGTATCCAGATTGACGCCGCTCCGATCCAGCCCCAGCCAGCCGATGCAGCCCGCGTAAGGGCCGCGCGCGCGGCCTTCCAGCTCACGAATGATCTCCATAGCCCGCACCTTGGGCGCGCCGGAAACAGTGCCCGCCGGGAAGGCGGCGGCCAGCACGTCCAGAGCGTCCATGCCGTCGGCCAGACGCGCCGTGACCCTGCTGGTCAGGTGCATGACGTGGGAATAGCGCTCCACCTCCATGTAACGCTCCAGATTGACGCTGCCAGGCCGGGCCACGCGGCCCAGATCGTTGCGGCCGAGATCCACCAGCATAACATGCTCGGCCCGCTCCTTGGGGTCGTCGCGCAACTCGGCGGCCAGTCGGGCGTCCTCCAGATCGTCCCTGCCCCGCCGCCGCGTGCCCGCGATGGGCGAAAGCTGCAAGCGCCCCTCCTCACAGCGAACCATGACCTCCGGCGAGGAGCCGAACAGGGTCATACCCGGAAAGCGCATGTAAAACATGTAAGGCGATGCGTTGAAACGGCGCATGCGCCGGTAAAGCTCAAAGGGATTGCCCGCAAAGGGCGTGGAGAAACGCACCGAAGGCACCACCTGAATGGCCTCGCCCTGGCGCAGCATCTCCCTGATGCGCTCCACATGGGCCTTGTAGCCGGCTTCGTCGGGTTCAGCGACGACATTTCCCTCATCAAGGGCGACGGCGCCGTCCTTGATGAGGGCGGAAGCCGCCGCATGGGCGCCGCGCAGGGCGCGGTGCTCGCCCAGGCTGATCTGGCAGAGACGGTTGTAAAGATGGTCAAAAACCAGCGCCGTGCCGGGCAGGGCAAGCAGGCAGTCCGCCTCGTCGGGCGGCATGAGCGCGGCCAGCTTGGCGTTAAACAAACCGGCCATGCCAAAGCCCAGATAACCGTACAGGGCGCGGGTGATGGGCGGCAGGTCGGGAATGTTTTCCGGCGGCGCGATTTCCAGACGCGCCATGACCTCGCGCAGCCCTTCCACAAAAGGGCGCCCTTCCAGCTCAGCCAGCGGCGCGAAACGCTGATCTTCCACCCGCAGGGCCAGCCTGCCGTCGCGGCAGAAAATAAACAGAGCCATGTCGCAGGCTAGAATGCTGTAACGGCCCCAGCGACCGTCCACCTCGGCGCTTTCAAGCAAAATGCCGTTGCCCGCGCCCACCATGCCCATAAACAGGCTGATGGGCGTATCCATGTCCGCCGGGAGCCAGCGGGCGGATTGCCGCACTGTCAGCGGCGCTGACGCAGTACCATTGTTTTTCATCTTCGCTGTCCTCGTGTGTGATGGAAACAAAAAAGCGCCGTCTCGCGGGGAGACGGCGCTTGACAATAGCTGACCGGAACGAACGGAACCCTGTTTATGCCCGCACGTCTCCCCCCCGCATGTTGATGCGCCACCAGCCCTTGAAGCTGTCAGCAAAGAAGGTGATCGGGAAAGCGTGCATGGCAAATCCTTATTCAGTCTGGTACGCGAAAAGAGTTTAGGTAATGCTCAAAACCTTGTCAATTATTTTCCAAAAAGAATTTCCTGATAGTTGGGCAAGGCCCACAAATCGTCGGCCACACGTGTTTCCAGCAGGTCGGCGTAGTGGCGCGCCTCAACCATCAGGGGCAGCACCTCTTCACAGTAGCGCCGGGCGGCGTCCAGACCTTCGCCCAGTTGCCCCACATCGGCCAGCGTGTCTTCCAGACGGGCCGTGGCTGTTTGCAGGCCGCGCAGATGCGCCGTTACCTCGTCCAGAGTCATGGTTTTATAATCCTTGCCAATGGACTGCATATGGGCGGCGGCGGCGGCCAGTTCACCCTGATAGCGCATGCCCGCCGGGAAAATAATGGTGCGGGCCATGCGGATGACCAGATTGGCCTCGGTGCGCACTGTCTTGCAGTACTGTTCCAGATAAATGTCCTGCCGCGCCTTGAGTTCGGCCCGGTTGAGAACGCCCTGGCTTTCATACAGCGCGATGACTTCGGGCCGGGTGAACTCCGGCAGAGCCTCGGGCGTATTGCGCAGATCCGGCAGGCCGCGCCGTCTGGCCTCATTGTGCCAGACCTCCGAATAGCCGTCGCCGTTGAAAATCACGGCGCTGTGCTCTTCAATGACATGGCTGATGAAGGATTCCACAGCGGCGTTAAAGTCTTTGCCCTCCCCGAGTTCCCGTTCCAGCCAGTCGGCGGCGAAGCCCAGGGAGTCGGCCATCATGGCGTTGAGCGCCGTGATGGATCCGGCGGCGGACTGGCTGGAGCCCACGGCGCGAAATTCAAAGCGGTTGCCGGTAAAGGCCACGGGGCTGGTACGGTTGCGGTCGCCCGGGTCTGTGGGCAGGGGCGGCAGGGTATCCACCCCCACATTCAGGGCGCGACCGCCTTTGCCGCTGGCGGCGTCCTCCGCGCGCCCGGCCCGGAATGCCTCGAAAACCTCGGTAAGCTGATCCCCCAGAAAAATGGACATGATGGCCGGCGGGGCCTCATGCGCGCCCAGCCGATGGTCATTGCTGGCGCTGGCCACAGTGGCCCGCAGCAGGCCGCCGAATTTGTGCACCGCCCGAATCATGGCCGCGCAGAACACCAGAAACTTGGCATTGGCATGCGGCGTCTCGCCGGGGTCAAACAATGTGCCCAGTTCGGCGTTGCCGATGGAATAGTTGACATGCTTGCCCGAACCGTTGATGCCGCTGAAGGGCTTTTCATGCAGCAGGCACTTCAGGCCGTAGCGCTTGGCCACATTGCGCAGGGTGGACATGATGATGTGGTTATGGTCCACGGCCAGATTGCTGGCCTCGTAGAGCGGCGCGATCTCGTACTGGCTGGGGGCCGCCTCATTGTGGCGGGTGCGCACGGGCACGCCCAGCTTGTAAAGTTCGCGCTCCACTTCCATCATGCAGGAAAGCACGCGCTGCGGGATAACCCCGAAGTACTGATCGCTGAACTCCTGCCCCTTGGCCGGACGCGCCCCGAACAGCGAACGTCCGGCAATTTGCAGATCGGGCCTGGCAAAATTGAAATTGTGGTCAATGAGAAAATATTCCTGCTCCAGACCGGCATAAGAAATCACCGGCAGTTCCGTATGAATATTGAACAGGGCCAGCACCCGCTGCGCCTCGCGGTTCAGGGCCTGGCCGGAGCGCAGCAACGGCGTTTTCTTGTCCAGCGCGACGCCTGTCCACGACAGGAACATGGTGGGAATGCACAAAAAAGTGCCATTGGGATTTTCCATGATATAGGCCGGGCTGGTCACGTCCCAGGCCGTATAACCGCGCGCCTCGAAGGTGGAGCGCAGCCCCCCGGAGGGGAAGGAGGACGCGTCGGGCTCGCCCCGAATCAGCATGGAGCCGGAAAATTCGGCAATGACGCCGCCCGCGCCGTCAGGCATCAGAAAGCTGTCGTGCTTTTCGGCCGTCTGGCCGGTGAGGGGATAAAACACATGGGTGAAATGGGTGGCCCCCTTTTCAATGGCCCAGTCCTTCATCACCGCGGCCACGGTATCGGCTATGGAAGGGTCCATGCGTTCGCCGAAGGCAATGGTCTTGTGCAGCGATTTGTAAACAGCCTTGGGCAGGCGCTCACGCATGATCCGGTCATTGAAAACATTGCAGCCGAAAATATCCGTGGGCCTGGTGTCCGCAAAATTGAGCGGAGCCACGTCGGGCTTGTAGGTGGTGATGGCCTGGATGGCGCTGTGACGGGCGGTATTACTGCTCATGCATGCTCCTTCAATACGCGCGGTATCGCCCGGCTTCGCGCGGGCAAGCCCGTGCCAGGGCAAAAAGGCTATTTTACTTCAAGAATTTCGATTTCAAAAGTCAGTTCCTTGCCGGCCAGCGGATGATTGGCGTCCAGCGTGACTTCATCCGCGCCCACCTCGGTGATGGTCACATCCATCTGGCCTTGCTCGTTGGAAAGCTGCAGGGGCACGCCCACTTCCAGCGGAATATGCGAAGGCACCTGGGCGCGCGCCACAGTGAATACCAGCTCCGGGTCGGCATCGCCATAGGCCTGATCCGGGGGAATGGTCACAGTGACGGTTTCACCGGCCTCATGCCCTTCCACCGCCGCTTCAAAACCAGGAATCAGCATCCCCTTGCCCAGCGTGAACTCCAGTGGGTCGCGCTCTCTGGAAGAATCAAAAACCGTGCCGTCAGCCAGCGTTCCGGTGTAGTGCGCCCGTATCGTATCGCCTTTTTTAATGGGCATGAAAAACTCCGTTAACACCCGCCCGGCGGGCGTTTTTGGTTGCATTGCGATTGCGGCTTGGCCCCTCCGGCGTCAGATCGGGGGGGGGGGGGAAGAAAGTCTGCCACATAAAAGAGGAGCAAAACACGGCACGGGTTTGATGTCAATGCGTCGCTGGCCGATTCTGCGCTTGCGCGGGCATGCGCGCGAAGATATATCCCCTCCCGTTTTTCCGTCTCTGCGCCACAGACGCATTCAGCGCGCGCGGGGCTGTCGGCAAGCGCTGCCGGTCATTATGCGCAGAGAGGACGGACGCGGCTTTCCCCCGTGTGCGCACCCTGGCTGAATATAGTCATCTGTATAAATTTTATACTAATCCAAAGCATATATGCCTAAAAAACATACATCACTTTTCGGGGTTACACTTAAAATAACTTTAAATTTTAGTATATTATCAATACAATTCGAGTTTGGCACGAGCCTTGCTATATAAGAGGGCAAGAGCGCCCGGAATAACGGACGACAAAAATATCCGCCGACAGGTGGTCAACATATACGGAAAAGGACAAATTTCCGCGCCGCTCCAGCCCCCCATCAGGGGCGGCGCGGCCCCCCTCCAAAAACCTCCTCCCTTGACAGACCCTCTGGCCATCATGGCATCCCTCTCTCCTGCGACCGCCGGAATCAACCGGCGGTCGCCCCTTGCTTGGGCGCGGGCCGGCTTGACAGCTCCGGCTTTGCCAAGGATAATTAAAAACTGTTCCCTGACCAGGGAACACAGTGCCCAGCCAACGGGCCGCCGCCCGTCATCATGGCGATTCCGCAACCATTGGCTTTTACGCGGCAAAGACCGCGGCAATTCCATGCAGAGGTGCATATGCCCGATATCCGTTCCGCTTATACCGACAGTCTCAATTTTTATGGCAATCACAGCCCTCGTGAACTGGCCGAAACCTACGGCACACCGCTCTATGTGTATAATGAAAATATTCTGCGCCGGCGTTGCCGCGACCTGATGGCCCTTTCCAGCCAGCCGGGCTTCGGGGTCAATTATTCTGTGAAAGCCAACGCCAGCCCCGTATTGCTGAAAATCATCCGCGAGGAAGGTCTGGTGGTGGACGCCATGAGCCCCGGCGAACTGTTCATGGACAGCCTTGCGGGGTTCACGCCGCATGAAATCCTGTATATTTCCAACAACAATTCCGAGACGGAGCTGCAAAACGCGCTGGAGCACGGCCTGCTGATCAGCGTTGATTCCCTTTCCCAGCTGGATACGCTGGGCCGCCTCAATCACGGCGGGAAGGTCATGGTGCGCTTCAATCCCGGCATCGGGGCCGGCCATCACGCCAAGGTGGTCACGGCGGGCAAGGAAACCAAGTTCGGCGTCACGCCGGACAAGATGAGCGACGTATTTTCCCTGCTGAGCAGGCACGAGCTGACGCTGGCCGGCATCAACCAGCATATCGGCTCGCTGTTCATGGAGCCGGACGGCTATCTTGACGCCGCGCAAATACTGCTTGAACTGGCCGAAACCCTGCCCGCCGGAGCGCTGGACACGCTGGAAATCATCGACTTCGGCGGCGGCTTCGGCATTCCCTACCGCAAATATGAAGGGGAAGCCCGTCTGAATATGGACGATCTGGGTCGCCGCCTGCATGCCATGATCAGCGCCTGGGCCGCTAAAAACGCCTACAAGGGACGCTTTCTGGTGGAGCCGGGCCGCTATGTGGCCGCCGAATGCGGTGTGCTGCTGGGGCGGGTTCATGCCGTGAAAAACAACGGCGACAAGCGTTATGTGGGCACAAACCTGGGCTTCAATGTGCTGGTGCGCCCGGCCATGTATGACTCTTTCCACGATGTGGAAATCTACCGTGGTCAAAGCGGCGCGGGAGAAGAGGCTCCCATGCTCCAGACCATTGTGGGCAACATCTGCGAAAGCGGCGACATTCTCGCCAAAAATCGCCTGCTGCCGCGCATGCGCGAGGGAGATGTGCTGGGCATACTTGACGCCGGCGCATACGGCTTTACCATGTCCTCCAATTACAATCAGCGCCGCCGCCCCGCTGAAGTGCTGATTCAGAGCGACGGCACGGCCCGCCTGATTCGTCGCCGCGAAACTCTGGAAGATATGGCCCGCTGCTTTGACGACTTGCTGTAGCCCGCAACTCGCCATGCGGCGCACGGGCGGTTTGCATGCCCACGCCTGACCTGAGCGATTCTCCGCGCGCGATCTGGCGACTGATCTGGCCCCAGATGCTCATGATGTACCTTGTGTTCTTCATGGGCTTCATCACGGTCTGGGTCGCGGGGCAGATCAGCGCCGAAGTGCAGGCCGCCCTGGGCATGGTGACCCAGTGCTCCATTTTTCTGATGGTGGTGATCATGGCCGTGTCCAGCGGGGCCACGGCCGCGGTCAGCCAGTCTCTGGGCGCGCTCAGGATGCGCCGCGCGCAACGCTACATCGGCGCCGCCGTGCTGGGCAGCCTTGGTCTGGGGCTGCTGGTGGCCGCGGGCGGCTGGCTTTTCGGCGACGGCATCCTGCGTCTGCTCATGATTCCGGAAAGCATTTTGCCCATCGCCCGCGAACTCTGGCTGGTCACTCTGCTGGCCCTGCCAGCCCAGTACGTCTACTCCGCCACCGGGGTCATGTTTCGCGCCACGCGTCAGGTGCTGCCGCCGCTCTGGGTTGCCGCCCTGGTCTGCGGAGCCAACCTGCTGGCCTGTCTGGGCTTTGGCCTGGGCTGGTTCGGGCTGCCCGCCTTCGGCTATATGGGCCTGATCTGGGCCAATCTGGGCGCGCAGTGTCTGGGCGCTGTCTGCAACTGTCTGCTGCTGGCCCGTTCCGGCTATCTGCAACGCCGTTCGCTGCCCAGCCCCCGCTGGCTCAAAGCGGGTCTGCCCTATCTGCTGAAAGTGGCCCTGCCGGCGGGCGCGGCACAGATCGTCTGGCAATCCGGCTATCTTACCCTGTTTGTGCTGGTGGCCTCGCTGCCTCTGGACAGCGTCAACGCTCTGGCCGGACTCACCGCCGGGCTCAGGGTGGAGGCGCTGCTCTTTCTGCCGGGCATGGCCTTCAATATGACCGTGGCCGTGCTGGTGGGCAACAGCCTTGGCGCCGGCAAACCGCAGGAAGCCAAACGCGTGGCCCTGAACATGGTGGGGCTGGCCGCCCTGGCCCTGAGCCTGGTGGCGGCCCTGCTCTGGCCGTTTCGCCAGGAAATCGCCATGCTGCTCTCTCAGGAGCCGGGCACCCAGGCCCAGATCGTCAGCTATCTGACCTATAATCTGCTTTCCACGCCTTTTTCCATCGCCAGTACGGTCATGGGGGGCATCATGGTGGGAGCCGGGGCCACGCAATACAATCTGATGGTTTACGGCGGCACATTCTGGCTGGTGCGCCTGCCCCTGGGCTGGCTGCTTGGGCATGTCCTCTGGGGCACAGCTTCGGGCGTTTTCGCGGCCATGCTCTTCTCACAATGTCTGCAAACCTGCATCATGCTCCATGTGGTGCGTTACCGGGACTGGGCCCGTTTTGCCATGAAGAGCCGGGCGCGGCATCACGCGGAGCGCAAGCCCGCCTGACGGGCGGGGCGGCCCGGCCGGCGCTTGCGCGCCACTGCCCCGAAAAGGAGAAAAAACATTATGAACAAAGATTTTACGCCGGTAAGCCTGGACGGCAGCCGCGATTTTTATGATCTCTGGCAGCGCACGCCGCGCCGCTCCCTGGACTATACTTTGCCCAACCTCTGGGGCTGGCAGAAATATTACGGTCTGGAGTGGCGCTTTGACGACAACCTCTGCTGGATTCGCCAGACCCTCCCCCGCACGGTTTGCTGGGCGCCGGTGGGCGACTGGAATGCCGTGGACTGGGGCCGCGTGCTCTCCAACGCCTTCAGCGACGCCACGCACGACTTTGTGCGCGTACCCGATGAATTGCTGCATATCTGGCAGCAGGCCCTGCCCGGCCTTGTGGATGCCGAGGAAGACCGCGGCCAGTGGGAATATCTCTACACCCAGGCGGACCTGGCCAAACTGCCCGGCAATCGCTTTCACAAAAAAAAGAATCATTGCAACAGTTATGTTAAAGCCTACGGCGAACCGGACTACCGCTCTCTGGACGACATCATGGTGGAGGATGTGCTGGCTGTGCAGGACGACTGGTGCCAATGGCATGAGTGCGAGGATTCTCCCTCATTGCGGGCGGAAAACGAGGCCATCAACCGGGTGCTTTCGCACTGGGACAGATTCAGCGGACTTGACGGCGGTTCGCTCTATGTGGACGGGCAGATGGTGGCTTTCAGCGTCGGAGAAAAGCTGGACGATCTGAGCCTGGGCGTGCACTACGAAAAAGGCCTCAACGGTTTTCGCGGCGTGTACCAGACCATCAACCGCGAGTTCGCGCGCCATGCCGGCGAGGGCTTCATGTATATCAACCGCGCGCAGGATCTGGACGAGGAAGGTCTGCGTCAGGCCAAAATGACGTACCTGCCCGCGGACTTTCTGCGCAAATGCAAGGTGCGCGTGCGCAAGGGCCGACAAGGCTGAGGATGCTCCTCGGCATGCGAAAGCTCCGCGCCGGCTGACGCGGAGCTTTCAAATTTGGCGTCAACCCTTCTGCGATACCGCCCCACCCCAACCCGCCCAGGAAGAAGTCAGGCGAAGCCGGGCGCCTGTCCTGTGTTTTTCAACGCCAAAGCTCTTCCAACCGTCGCCGTTGCGCCGCTTCTTCATCCAGGCGAATGCGCTCCAGATCGTTCAGCAGTGCGCGGGCCGCGTTTTCCAGAGCTTCTGGCGGGCCGCTATTGTCCACCAGCAGATCACACGCCGCTTCCTTGCGGCTTTCCGGCCATTGCCAGGCTTCCAGAGCGGCGGCTTTTTCCTCGTTCCATCCTCTGCTGTCCATGATCCGTTGCAGGCGTAGCGACAGGGGGCAATGCACGCCAACGGTAAGCGGCGTCGGGCTGAACGCGTTTTGCCAGCCGCATTCAAAATACAGCGGCACTTCGGCCACGGCCAGGGGGGCGTTCGCCGACTCCTGCTCATACCAGAAGTTTTCGATGGCTATCCGCACAAGGGCGTGAACCGTTTCTTCCACATCGCGGCGCAAAAGCGGGTCCGCGCGCATGGCCGTCAGCAGGGCGGTCTTGTCCACGCCGCCATCTTTTGCGGAAACTCGCCCTCCGCAACGTCGCTCCAACCAGGCGGCGGCCTCGCCGCCCGGCGCGTACAGATCAGCCACCACGGCATCGGCGCTGACCGTGGGCAGGCCCTGGGCCGCCAAAAGCCCGGTGAGCGCCGATTTGCCGCTGCCCGGATTGCCGGTAATCACCACTCGCCGCATGCGGCGGCAGGCCGCCAGGGCCGCCAGCGGCATATCCTCTGGAGGCGGACAGACGAATTGCATTTCTTCGCCGCTGCCTGGATGGATAAAGGCCAGACGCCAGGCGTGCAGCATCTGGCGCGGGGCCAGATCACGCGCCGGTGAGGGCGCATAAAGCCTGTCGCCCAGCAGGGGATGCCCCAGATGGGCCAGGTGTACGCGGATCTGATGGGTGCGCCCGGTATGGATGCGAACCGCCAGCAGCGAAACCCGCTTGTCAGGGGCATGCCAGAGCCGCCTCCAGGTGGTGTGGGCGGCTTTGCCGCCGCGCGCCTCAGGCAGCACGGTCATTTTGACCTTGGCCGTGGGGTGACGGCCCAGCGCTTCGCGGCATTCGCCCCGCTCCGGCGGCAGGCCGCTGACCAGAGCCAGGTACTCCTTGCGAACCTCACGCCGGGCGAAAGCCGCGCTGAGAGCCAGTCGCGCGGCTTCGTTCAGGGCCACCAGCAAAAGTCCGCTGGTGTCTTTATCCAGGCGGTGCACAATGCCGGGACGCAGGCCGTCCAGACGCGCCAACTGCGGAAAGCGCCCAAGCAGACGCTGCACCAGGGTGTGTTCCTGACAGGAAGGGCAGGGATGCACGGTGAGCCCGGCGGGCTTGTTGCAGACTACCAGGCTGGCGTCCTGCCAGATCAGTTCAAGATGCCCTTCCTCGGCGGCAAGCGTGTTTTCCGTGCGCGGCAGGCACAGAAGCACGCGCTGGCCAGATTTCACTCTGGCGTCGGGCCGCGTCGCGGGCAGCCCATCCACCTGGCAGCGCCCCGCCAAAACCGCTTTTTGCAAGGCCGCGCGAGACATGTCCGGCAGGGCATCCCGCAATGCCCGATCCAGGCGTAACCCGGCGGTTTTCGCTGTAATCAGCAGTTCGATATGGTTCACGGACGCGATACCGCCGGAGTGGAGAGAGTGCGCAACCGGTCGACAAAGCGTACGGGCCGGTAGAGATTTTTCAACTCCGCGCCGGGGGTGATGGAGGTAACCACGGCCCGGCCAAGGATGAAGCGCGCGTTGTCGTCGCCGTTTTCAATAATCCGCACTCCCCAGACATTGTGAAAGATGGCGGCTCTGCCCTTGTAGTTGCCCACATAAAGGGTAATGTGCCCGCGCATGCCCACCAAGCTCAAAAAGGGTATGCCGTTGGCCAGGATCAGGGCTTCCTTTTCTTCGGCGCTCAGGCCATCTAGGGGCTGCACCACGCCGGAGCGCGCCTGGGCGGCGGAGTTGCGCGGCAACCAGATGCCAAAGGGCGTGAACAGCTCACGAGTCAGGGCGGAGCAGTCCCGTTCGCCAAACATGCCGCCCCAGCCGTAGCGCTGGCCCATCATCGCATTGCCGACTCTGGCCACATTGCCGGCGGTCAGCGGCAATGGCTTGGGCGCGGCATCGCCCCCGCGTAAGGTAATCTCGGCGCTGCGGGCCATGCCGTCAGCGCCCCTGATGGGGGCCAGCACACGCAAGCCGCCGTCCGAATTCTCGCCCGCCAAAGGCAGTATCGCGCCTATATTGGCCTGGCTGTCGTCGCCGTTGCGACCGGTTCCGGGCAAAATCACCTTGTCGCGCAGCAAAGCCGCGTATCGGCTGTTGCGCCAGAGGCTTTTGAAATTTTCGTCCACCAGGGCCACATCCTCGGCATCCACCCAGCCGCCGGCCACCGGGCATTCCACGAAATGCCAACGACCGTCCAGACTGGTATGGGCGACAAACACAGGCGTGCCTGGCGGCAGCAGGGAATATTGAAAATAGTCAAATGGGTTGGCCCTGGGGTCGGGCGTGGGTTCGGAAAAGCGGGCCTCATGCGTGGGCATTTCGCGCAGATCAGCATTCCGCACGATGATGGCGGCCTGCGCCCGCGAGGGAAAGGCGCTCAGATGGGCGTTGCGGCTTATGGCGTCCCATTCGTTCTGGTTCCAGCGTACATTGCCGTATTTAAAACCGCGCGCCTTGTGAAAAATGGCCGCCACATCGCGTTTGCGCATGGAGGTTTTGCCCATCTCCCAAGGGCCAAAGAAAATCCGGTTAAAGCGCGCGTCCTGGGCAGCCTGTTGCCAAGCGTCAAGCAGCGGTTTGTCCGAACCGACAGCGGCGGCATAGGCGTTCAGGTCTTGCGGAAAATGGCACACATCCGCCACAGTGCCCATCCAGGGCGGCAAATCTCCTTCACGAGTGGGCGTCTGCCTGCCGCCGCAAGCCGTGAGCAGCAGCAGACAGAAAACGGGCAGGATGAAACGAAAGCATGGTTGCATAGGCTTTTCCTTCTCTGACGGAAAACGCGCCGTATCGCGCCGGCGCAATGGCGCGCCTGTGCGGTATATAACATCAGCTGGCCTGTTCCGGCAATGTTCTGTTTTCAGTCTGGATATCTTGACTGCATGAATGATGCAAAAATATGTAATCAATTCATCATACCATCTAGCATTTACCAGAATGGCAGCTAATGTCAGGCGGCGGTTCAATTTAATTTTCATAAAGCTGTATTATACGCTAAAAAATAAATTTATATCCTGAAAAAAAATATTTTTGTATATTTGTATTATAATAGTTATATACTTATAATTGTATATATTAAATACTTTATAAATACAAAATTTGTTTTTTGAACATTCCTCATATTGAAAACGCAATACAATCTAATGATATATTTGAACTATTTTTAGATTTTTGCTCAAACAATTTATTGCATTGAGAGATAATGATGCCGGCCAAGGAAAAAAAGCAGGCGCAATTTTGCTGCTTTGCAACATATTGCGCTGAATATGCTGAAAAATCCGCTCGTCACGAAACGCGTGAGGCTCAGGAAGAAACGGACGGGCCGGGCGACGCTTTTCTTTGTGCGACCCTTCGCGCGGCCCCTGCCTCCTGAAGTTTTCATACGATTGCCCTATTGCGGATACACCCGCCGCAAGGTACAAAGCGGCCCATGCAAGATATCTCGATCTGGACCATCCTTCCGTTATGGTGCGGCGGCCTGCTGGGCATCGGCATGAACGCCGCGGCGGCTCTGCCTCTGATAATCGCGTTGACGCTGCTCATCGGGCGGCGCGGCCAGGCCCGCCTCTGCGCCTATGGCGCGGCCCGGCTGGCCGGGCTGACATTTGGCCTGTCCTGGCTCGCCCTGCCGGGCATGTTTGCCGCCCTCCATTCCCTGCTGTCCGGGCTGAGCGCCGCCGGCCAGCGTATGTCCGCCATCTCTTTAGCCAGCCCGCCCATGCTTGGCTGCAGCCTTCCCCTCCTGCTCTGGCTGGCCGGCATTCTGTGCGCCGCTCTGCTGCGCCGCGCCTGCGTCGGCGCGCCCCTGCCTCCGCGCCGCCGGCCGGAGGAAGACCGTCACGCCACAGCCGCCATCAAAGGAAGGCTGCTGCTCTGCGCTCTGACGGCCCTGTGCTTTTTCTCCACCTATGTTCTCCACAACTGGCCGTTCATCGCCCTGCCGCCTGGCATGGATCTCGGTCGGGCGGCAGGGGCGGTGTTCAGCAACGCTCTGCACAAATATTTCATGGCTTTTACCCCGGCAGGCGCCCTGGCCCTGCTTTTTCTGCTGCGAGCGCGGCGCGGCGCGGCCGCGGCCGGTTTCGACGAAAATCAAACGGCTCTGGCCGCGCGCTGGTGCGCTCTCTGGGCCACGGTGGGTTATATTCCTTTCTGTCTGGATCGCTGGGGAATACTGCTGGGTTATCTGCTGCGGGGCGCGACGCCAGACTGGCTTCTGCCGCAGCTCTATGCCCTGATTCCGCTCACGGCGGCCGTGGCCTGCTGGGGCACGCTACTGGGCATGGGCAACCCCCTGCGCCGCTCCTGGCTCATGGGGCTGGGCGTTGCGCTGCTGGCGCTTGGGGAAAGCCTGCCCTTCATCCTGATGCTGGCCTGATGTGGCCGCATGGTTCGCGCAATCCGCATTCCGGGGTACCGCTTGGCCGTCAGCCTGTTTTGCGGCCTGCCTGCGCCTTGCCCGGCGGCGCCTGAAAGCTTATCCTGACGCAAAATCTTCCATTTTACGCCACGGAGGGATCACATGGCGCGTCGCCTTTGTCTGCTTCTGCTTCTGCTTTGCTGCGCAATTCCGGCTCAGGCCGCGCAGCGATCCTTCACCCAGTTCAGCGCGGATCTGCCCGACGGCTGGGACGGACAGGAACGCACGGCCTTCAGCACCGGCAGCCAGGACGAATACATGCTGGTGCTTGGCAAGCAGGATCAGGAACGGGAACGTTTTTTGGCCCAGATCAGCATCTATCTGCTGCCCAACACGCCCAAATCCACTGCCGAAGGCTTCGCCCGCAGCATGACGGAACTGCAGGGCGACGCCACCGAACCCCGCCGCGAGGGGCATTTCTGGACGTTCAGCGGCGTGCCGCGCAACCAGACGGTGAAAGGACAGGCCGTCACCAGAGTCGCCGCCACGCCGGAATGGCTTCTGATCATTATTGCCCAGGATCCGGAGCAGATGGGCGCGGACAAGATTGTGGACAGCCTCAGGGGCGTGACGCCTGAGGCCAGGGCCATACTGGGCCGATAGAGGAGAGCGAGCCGGCAAGCCAGCCGCGGGATGTGGAAAACAGACATGCGGAGCGCGGAAGCCCCCGGCGCGACCGCGCCCCGCATGTTTATGCGTTGTGCCAGCCCAGAAACATCCTGTAGGCCGGGTTGTCCGACTCGTCCACATGCGGGTAGCCCATGCGCTCCACCCGCGTCAGAAATTCCTCAAACGCCTCCCGCTGTTCGCCCGGCACGTCAAAGCCCATCAGCACCCGCCCGAAGTCAGCCCCATGATAGCGGTACTGGAAAAGGGTGATATTGAATTCCACGCGCATGGCGTCCATAAGATCCAGCAAGGTGCCGGGCCGCTCTGGAAAAGAAAAGCGCAGCAATCGCTCGTTGCTCACCTGCGGCGCGTTGCCGCCCACCATGTGCCGCAGGTGCAGCTTGGCAAGCTCGTTGTCGCCGAGGTCAAGAACCGTGAAGCCCTGCTCGCGCAGATCGGCCAGCACTTCGGCCGCGTCCCCGCGCCCCTTGATTTTGATGCCCACCAGCACCCGCGCCTTTTCCGGGTCCGCGAAGCGGGTGCACAGTTCGGTAATGCTGCGCTTGCCGATGGCCGAACAGAGATGGCGGAAGCTGCCCACCTTTTCCGGAATGGTCACGGCCAGCAGCGCCTCGCGTTCCGCGCCGATTTCCGAGCGATCCACCACATGGCTGAGGCGGTCAAAATTCATGTTTGCGCCGCTGACAATGGCGGCCAGAGTGGCGTCCCTGATGCCGCTGGCGGCGACATAGGCGCGCAGCCCGGCCAGGGACAAGGCCCCGGCGGGCTCCGCCACCACGCGGGTATCCTCGAAAATATCCTTGATGGCCCCGCAGATGGCGTCTGTATCCACGGTGATGATGTCGTCCAGCAAATCACGACAGAGGGCGAAGGTTTCCTCCCCCACCAGCTTCACGGCCACGCCGTCGGCAAACAGGCCCACTTCGCTGAGTTCCACCGGGTAACCGGCCATGATGGAACGGCGCATGGCGTCGGAATCCACAGGTTCCACGCCAATGAGCCGGATGTCCGGGCGCAGGTGCTTGATGTAGGCGGCCACCCCCGCGGCCAGACCGCCGCCGCCGATGGGCACGAAGACCGCATGGATGTCGTCCGGGTGCTGCCGCAGAATTTCCATGCCGATGGTGCCCTGCCCGGCTATCACGTCCAGGTCTTCAAAGGGCGGGATGAACACCGCGCCGCTCTGACGGATGAGTTCCTGAGTGTGCCGCCAGGCGTCGCTGAAAGACTCGCCGGAAAGCACCACTTGCCCGCCCAGCCGCCGCACCGCCGAAATTTTGATGGCCGGGGTTGTCACAGGCATGACAATGGTGGCTTCACAGCCCAAACGCTGGGCGGAAAGGGCCACGCCCTGAGCATGGTTGCCCGCCGAAGCGGCAATGACGCCGCGCCGCAGCTCATCGGGCGAAAGACGGGCCATCTTGTTGTACGCGCCACGCAGCTTGAAAGAAAAGACCGGCTGCAAATCCTCGCGCTTGAGCAACACCTTGTTGCCCAGTCGCCGCGACAGGCTCACGGCCTCGTCCAGAGGGGTTTCCACCGCCACATCATAGACGCGGCTCAAAAGAATGCGGTTCAGATACTCGCTGTGATCGTGCATGAATATGTCCTCGACTGGGTAAAAACCGCGCCCAAGGGCCTAAAGTCGCGCCGGATAGGCGGCGCGCCTGACCTTGCGCGTAATCCTTTTTGTGTACACCCGGCGAGCGCGCTTCTCAAGCCTCAATCATGCCTCCGGCACGCCCAAAAGGCGAAGCGCCAACGGCATGCCAGCCCGCGCGGCACTCGCAAACAGAGGCTTATGGAAAAAAGTGGATTTCCCGTAGAAAAACTGTATGCTCCGCATCAGCCGCAATGGGCGCGGAACCGCTGGCCGCCATTTCGCTGCCGGCGATCTGGCTGGCATGCCGCTTCTAGTGTCTCATTGCAAAAATTCCGCGCGGAATTCCGCGAAGAACTTTTGCGGGATCGTTGGCGAAAAAACGTGGTTTTCGCAAATGAACCCGGCCACGCCGTCACTCCCGCGCGTATTCGAAAAAGCCGGCGCATGCCTGATGCGTAACCCTCCGGAGAAAAAAATACTGATTTTGGGCGCGGCCCTGCCCGCTGCGTCAGATGCCGGGCTGCGTTCTCTGTGCCAAAGTTGGGAAGCGATGCTGATCCCCTGGCTTATGCCGGAGCAACTGTGTCATATCCGGCGCTTTGCACCGAAGGGGGCGGCCCTCTCCGCGCGCGCCTCCCGCCTGCTGGCGCGTCTGCTGCTGCTGCGCGGGCTTCAGGTTCTGGAAGGCCCGTCGCGACCCGGCATCCGTCTTGGCGGAGACGCATGGGGCCGCCCGCTGCTTCCAGGCTGGCGCGTATGCTTCAGCCATAGCGGGCAGGCCGCCTTCTGCGCCCTGTGCCGTGGACGGGGGCCAGGCAACTTTCAGAAACGAAAAAAAGAGCGGCCTGAGACCGGACATGCCGCGTGTTCCGTCTGGGAAAAGGGCCTGGGGCTGGACGCCGAAGCCCTGAACGCTTCTCCCCCGGCGGCGCGCGCCTTCACCGCAAGCCCCGTGCAATGTCTCGCTGCCCGCGACGCATTGCGCCGCTGGACCATCAAGGAAGCCGCGCTCAAAGCGCTGGGCACGGGCCTGAGGCTTGATCCGGCTCTGATTCAGAGCGGCCTGCGCGGCCAGCGCGCGGGCCTGTTGCGCATTCAGGGCCAGAGTCTGTTCTGGCGGGTTCTGGCCTGCCCCGGTCACTGGCTCTGCCTGGCATGCGACGAGGAGGCGCCTCCGTCAATCCGCCTGCGCTGGCTGAATACCGCCGGAACAGGGGATGCCTGAACACCGGAGAACCTTCATTGGCCTTCGACTCTCAAGGGCTGCGGCATCTTTATGCGCATGGGGCTGCTGCCGGGGCAAAACCTGGGGCATGCGTCGCGCGGCACGACGTTTTCCGGGCCTGCGGACGGCATCCACCCCGAACATTTTGACAAAAAACGGACACTTGTTATGCTGCGTCCGCATCACGAATGTGTAACAGCCCTTGACCGGCAGGAGAGCCATGTCTTTCACATCCTGGCTGCAACGTATTTTCAGCCCCCCCACCACCTCCGGCGGCGATGCCGACCTGGAGGACGAAACCTCCGGCTTTGAATGGAACCAGAACGTTCGCATTGTTCTGGCCCTGATTGTCGTTTTTGTCTCGGCCCTGGTGGTCTGGTGGATAGTCTCATGAGCGCGCGACACTGCTGGCGTCTCACCGTGCGCGACGAATTTTCGGCAGGACACGCCCTGAGGCACTACCAGGGCAAATGCGAGCGCCCGCACGGTCACAATTTCGGGGTGGAACTTTGCGTGGAAGGCCATGAACTCACGCCGGACACCGAATTGCTGTTGGATTTCAAAGTATTGAAAACCGTGCTCAAGGATGTGCTGCGCGATCTGGATCATTGCGTGCTTAACGAAACGCCGCCCTTTGACCGCATCAACCCCTCTTCGGAAAACCTTTCCCGCCATATCTGGCGCGGGGTGGCCGACCGCCTGGCCGCAAACCCGGATCCGCAGGCCCGCGCCGTGCGGCTAGTCAGCGTGAGCGTGTCTGAAAAAGGCAGCCAGAGCGCCACCTATCTGGAACTGACCTAACGCATGCCCCAGGCGCTCTGCCTTCTCCACGCCAACTGCCAGGGCGACGCTCTGCGGCCCCTGCTGGAAAATACGCCGGACTTCGCACGGCATTTTCACATCCGGCAGTACGTGAACTATACCCGCCAGAGCATCGCCGAGGCGGATCTGGAGCAATGTGCGCTCTTCCTGTACCAACGCCTGGCCCCGCACTGGGGCGCGCTGTCCACGGAGCAAATGCTGCCGCGCCTGCCAACAGGCTGCCAACGCATTGAAATTCCAAATCTTTTCTTCAAAGGTTACTGGCCGTTCTGGACCAATGCCGTCCAGAGCATCGACTTTGCCGACAGCCTGCTGGAACGCCTGCTGGCCCAGGGGCTTGCGCCGGAAGAAACGCTGAATCTCTACCTGCGTGGCGAACCGGCCCTGCTGGGCGATGTGGCCGCCGTGGCTGAGGCGTCCCTGGCACGGGAGGAAGAGAAAGAGACGAATTGTCCCATCCGTTGCGCGCCGCTGCTGCGGGAACGCTGGCGGGAAGAGCAGTTGTTCATCACCGTCAATCATCCGGGCAGAACCTTGCTCTTTCATCTGGCGGACAGCCTGCTGCGCCTGCTGGACCTGGGCGGCCTGCCGGAAGAGGCGCGCCGCGCCTACGTTCATCCGCAGGAAGACTTCTGGCTGCCCCTCCACCCCGCTCTGGGTCAGCTGCTGGGCCTGCCCTTTGCCTACCGCGAACGGCGTTACCCGGTGTTTGCCGCCCGGCTTACCCATCGGGAATATACATCCTGTTACCTGGCCTGCCGACGGCACGGCGTGGACGATTTGCTGACCCTGTTGAGCAACCTGCCGCCCAGCGGCGCGTGCCCGACAGGCTGACAGAAGCCGCCACGCCCCTGGCTTGTGGCGCGTTGCGCACGCGCCCCGACGCTTGTCCCCCGCCACGCCATTCCGTACACTGAGCGGAATTCATATCCGCCATAACATAACAAACAAGGAGAATCTCATGAATGTGCTTTTAATCAACGGAAGCCCGCACCTCAAGGGCTGCACGTATACAGCCCTGCGCACCGTGGCGGACCAGCTGGAAAAAAACGGTCTGGACACGCACATTCTGCAAATGGGCGGCAAAGCCGTACGCGGCTGTATTGCCTGTCGCAAGTGCGTCGATACCGGGCACTGCGTGTTTACGGACGACCCGGTCAACGAGGCTGTTGACCGACTGCGCGAAGCCGACGCGCTGGTGGTGGGTTCGCCAGTCTATTATGCCGGGCCCAACGGTTCCATCTGCGCTTTTCTGGATCGCATGTTCTATATGAAATCCGCGCCCTACGCCCTCAAACCGGCCGCCGCCGTGGTCAGTTGCCGCCGGGGCGGGGCCAGCGCCTCTTTCGACCGACTGAACAAGTACTTCACCATTGCGCGCATGCCCGTGGTGGCGTCCCAGTACTGGAATTCCGTGCATGGCAATACGCCCTCGGAGGTGCTTCAGGACAAGGAGGGCTTGCAGACCATGCGCACCCTGGGCGACAATATGGCCTGGCTGCTCAAGTGCATCGCCGCAGGCCAGGCCGCCGGGGTGGAGCGTCCCACGCCTGAACCCTGGGAAGGCACCAACTTCATCC
>NZ_JBNPLS010000018.1:0-52880 GCF_050313595.1 Desulfovibrio sp. SGI.169
TTTTATTTTTGTTAAAATTTTTAAACCAGATAAAATCGACTTGACTCCGCGGCCTGTTTCACATAAATAAGTGTCTCCCGATGAGGGCAGTTAGCTCAGCTGGTAGAGCACCGCCTTCACACGGCGGGGGTCACAGGTTCAAGTCCTGTACTGCCCACCACGGAGCGGTAGTTAAGACGGTTATAACGCCGGCCTGTCACGCCGGAGGCCGAGGGTTCGAGTCCCTTCCGCTCCGCCAGCATATCAAGCGCAGTAATTCCGAGCAGTTTCGGTTTACTGCGCTTTTTCTTTTCCTCTTCCCCTGTTTGCCGGCCACCGGTATGGCGGCCCGCTCTTTGTTTTGCCCCTCCTCAAGCCCTGCCCGCATTTGTTTTTTTGCCGATGCTGGCGCGCGGGCTTCCCCCCCCCCAAAAAATTTCAGGGCATTTTGCATTTGAAGTACCGCGCCCGCGCCACCGCACGCGCCCTGAACATGGTGTCGCCGGTTCTTTCGTGCCCGGCTTCCCTTTTTCAGGGCTGTCGCGCAGGCGCCGCCGATTTCTGACAGGCAATGCGCTTTCATGTTGGCATTGCTGCGGGACGCTTTTTCTCGATTTTCATTGTTTTGTTGGCGGCAAGCGCTTGACGCGACTCGGCGTCAGGCGTATCAATCGGTAGCACGTTTTTATTTTTAGTAGCATATATTTCCCGTATAGTAGCATGATTTTTATTTTTGTATCACAAAAATGCAAGCGTGCTGTCCGGGTCGGGGCATAGACAGGAGGAATTTATGGGCAAAAAATTTGTTCTTGGGGCAAGCCTGGCCGCTGCTCTGACGCTGGCGGCGGGGCTGGCCTGCGCCGCCGCCCCGGCAACGCAGGGGGCTGGCGGCGACAAGCCCAATCTGACTGAAGGCAGCCGCACAGCATATACCTTGCCGCCGGTCACCGTATACGGCGTGGCGGATCAGCCCCCCGCAATCCCGGTGCTGACCCGATTCGGCACACAGTACAATGCCGTCACCGAAGAGCAGATAAAGCTGCAGGGCTCGCTGGATTTTTATGACGCTCTGCGCAATGTGCCCGGCGTCATGTTTCAAAAAAAGAACGTCATTGGCGGCCAGACCAGCCACAGTTTTTATATGCGCGGGCGCGGGGCCAGCCATCCCGGCCCGGATTTGCATATCCTTTTTGATGATGCGCCGCGCAGCGGCGTGCTGTACGGGCAGGCGCTGGCGGACGGCGTGCCCGTTTATGCCCTGGGCGGCATGGAGGTGTACAAGTCTCCCCAGCCTTCTCGTTTTGGCAGCGGCTACGGCATGGTCAATTTCATCCCCAAGTACATGGCCGAAGAAGGTTATGAATTTCGTGTGGGCTTTGAGGGCGGCAGCTTTGGCACCTTTGCCGAAAATGTGGGCCTGGGGGCCAAAAAAGACAATGTGGATATTTATGCGGCCCAGAGCTGGATAAGCACTGTGGGCCATGAGGAGCATACCGCCGCCCACCAGGCCAGCTATTACGCCAATCTGGGTTTCACCTTCAACGACAACTGGAACCTGCGCCTGCTGGCCAACAAGGTGGAGGCCAAAACCCAGTCGCCCACACAGCCCTATGATGACGGCAGGTATTGGCAAAATATCGAAAGTTTTGATACCAACACCAGTTTTGCGACCCTGACCCTGAACAACGATTATGGCGCGGCAAAGGGATATCTGAAAGGGTACTACAACGATACCCTGTTTACCCTGCGCGGAGAGGAGAACGGGGCTGCCAGATCTCGCCAGACCAATGTGCTTTATGGCCTGCGCGGGCGGGAGACCCTCAATCTCTGGCAGGGCAGCGAAATAGTCCTGGGGTGTGATCTGGACGTGAGCGATCTGCACAACCATCAAAAGAACAATGTTACCGGCAAGGATCGCTCCTGGGATTTTCCCACGCAAACCCTGGTGTCTCCCTATCTGGCCGTCAGCCAGACGTTCGGCGCGGATGACGGTTTTCATATCACCCCTTCGGCGGGCATCCGCTACTACGCCAGTGACCTTTTTCAGGATTACGCCTCGCCCCAGGCCGGTCTGGTGGTGGGCTACGACAAGACCAACCTCAGCTTCTCCTACGCCCGCGGCGTCAATTACCCCAGCCCCGTGGTGCTGCAAGGGTTTCTGGAAGACAAAGACCTGCCGGGCTGGCTGGACACCAAGGACATCAAGCCTGAAGTGGTGGATCATTACGAAATCAGCCTGAGCCATGTGCAGCCGGACCGGTTCAGCCTCAGCGCCACCTATTTTCATGATGACGGCCGGGACAGGCTGCGGGCGTATATGTTTGGCAATCTCTCTCCCGCCAGCTATGCCGACTTCTTCACCTCCTCCACAGCCGAATACAAGATTGACGGCCTGGAGCTGGCGGGCAGCCTGACGCCCCTGGAAGACCTGGAGCTTTTTGCCGGGGCCACCTGGCTCTGGGCCACAGCCAAGGGGGATGACGGCGTCACACGGCACAAGATGCCCTATATGCCCAGCTTCGCCTTGCAGGCGGGCTTCAAGTGGCGCTTTTTGGACGACTTTCTGCTGAGCGGCGATTATCAGCACCTGCAGGGCGTGTACGCCGGCACAACAGCTCGTACATCCCGCCCCAATGCGCCCGCCAGCAATTTCAGCGCACTCGCGGACAACGACAGACTGCCGGACATCAATGTGGTCAACCTGCGGCTGGATTACTTCTTCAGCTATGACGACCTCCATCTGGAAGAAGGGCGGGTTTTCGTGGCCGTCAACAATCTGCTCAACTGCCAGTATGGCTACGCCATGGAAAAGCAGGGCACTGACCATAAACTCTATTACATGCCCGGAACCTCCTTCATGGCCGGTTTTGAGCTCAAGTTTTAGGGTCTGTCGGGATTGGCCCGGCAGGCTCTGAATGGCGCAGACCCACGCCACATGGCCCCGCGGTTCCGCCCCGGACCGCGGGGCCCAATCGCAAGGATGCACTATGCTGAAAATGAACCCGCAGGATACGGCGCGCCGCGATTTTTTTGATGCGCATGCAAAGGGATGGGAAGAACGCAACTACCCGCCGCGGCTGCGCCTGCGCCTGGAAGCCATGCTGGAAAGAGTCAGTCTGAGCGAGGGCATGACCGTACTGGATGTCGGTTGCGGGCGTGGCGTCCTGCAGCCGTATTTGCGCCAGCGTGTGGGTGCGACAGGCCGCCTGGCGGCCCTGGATTTCTCATCGGCCATGCTGGAGGGCGCGGCGCAGCGGTATCCCTTTGTCTGGCCCTTGCTGGCCCGCGCCGAGCGCATCCCGCTACTGGACGGCTTTGTGGACGCGCTCATCTGTTTTTCAGCTTTTCCGCATATTGAGGACAAAAAGGCCGCCGCCCGCGAGTTTCACCGCGTGCTCAAGCCCGGTGGCCGGGCGTACGTCATTCACCTGGAAGGGCGGGAAAAACTCAATGCCATACATGATCGCCATGATGCCGTGCGCGGGGATCACATGCCCTGCATCAACGGCATGAGGAGCATCTTTGGCCAGGCGGGCTTTGGGCATATTGAGAGCGATGAAAGCGCGGATCACTATTACTTCTGCGCTCACAAAGAGGATTAAGGTCAGGCCCCATTACTGCGCTGTCGCTTAGGGGCGCTGCCGGTTCTGTTCCGCCACAATTATCCGTCAGAAACGGCCTTTTTACAAACAAAACCCATAACGCATTTTTTAATGAGGTCTGAGCCTGAAGATGCATATCAGAAACTTTTTGCCGTACGCGCTTCTGCTGCTGGCGCTTTGCTGGGGCGGCAACGCCGCCGCTGAAAAACCGCTGAAAATCATTGCCGGCACGTCGCTCATTGAGGATATAGCGCGCGACCTCAGCGGCAGTACGGCTGAAATACTCACTTTGGCGCAGGGTTCCAACTGTCCGGGCCATGAAAACTTCAAAACCGGCGACTTTGTTTTTGCCGCTGAGTCCGACATTTTGCTGCTTCATGCCTTCCAGCGCGACATGCCGCAGGTGAAGACCATGCTGGAGGCGGTGAAAAACAAAGGCTTGCGCGTGGTCTTTGTGCCTGTGCGCGGCAGCTGGCTTATCCCTGACAATCAGAAAGAGGCTTCGCGCCATGTGGCGGCGGCTTTGGCGAAGGCGGCGCCGCATGAGGCCGCCGTCTTTACGGCGCGCTTGCAAAAACGCCTTGCGCGGGTGGACAGCCTGGGCGCGGAGTGCCTGGCCATGCTTGCGCCCGTACGCGGCAAGGCCGTGCTGGCGTCGGCCATGCAGGCGGAATTCCTTGCCTGGGCCGGGCTGGATGTGCTGCGGACGTATGGCAGGGCCGAAGACGCCGGCACCGGGGCGCTGGCTCAGGTATTGCGGGCCGTGCGCGGCAAAAAGATTTGCGGCGTCATTGACAATAGGCAAAGCGGCGGCGAAGCCGGTCTGCCGCTGGCGCTGGAACTGAAGACGCCGCATCTGGTTTTGTCCAGCTTTCCCGGTTCCGGTCAGGACGTGCCGGATTACTTCAGCCTGCTGCGAGTCAATGCGCAAGCTCTCGCCCGCCTCTGACGCGCCTGTTCTGGCTGAGTTGCAGCATGTGATGGTCAGGTATGGGCAACGTCATATCCTGCGCAATGTCAGCCTGAGCATCCGATCCGGGGAGTTCTGGTCACTCATTGGCCCCAACGGCGCGGGCAAGTCCACCCTGCTGGGCCTGTTCAATGGTTTGACGCCCTGCCGGGAAGGGCATGTGACATATGCGGGGCAGCGCGTCACGCCGCGTAATGCCCGGCAGGCGCGCCTGAAAATTGCCCAAGTTTTTCAGGTGGCGGATATTGACCCCAAAATGCCGCTTTCGGTGTTTGAGTCCGTACTGGGGGGAACCTATGCGCGTCTTGGCCTCTTTCGCAGGCCGGGCGGGCGTGAACGCTCTTTGGCCCTGGCCGCGCTGGAGACTGTGGGGCTTGCGAAACTGGCGGGGCGGCCTTTGGGCCAGCTCTCCGGGGGGCAGCGCCAGCGGGCGGCCCTGGCCCGCGCCCTTGCGCAGGAGCCGGAACTGCTCTTGCTGGATGAACCCACCGCCGCGCTGGATTGGCAGGCGCAACGCGATATTCTTGACTCCATTGCCGCGTTGCGCCATGACCGCAGGCTGACTGTTCTGATGGTGACCCATGATCTCAATGCGGTTTTTCATCTGGCCGAAAAGGTCGCCATGCTGCGCGATGGAAGCATGCTCTGGCAGGGTGATGCCGCAGCCGCCATGCGGCCGGACTTGCTGGAGCAGCTCTACGGAGTGCCTATCGTCATAGCGGATTACGGCGAGCGTAAGGCGGCGCTTTTCTGAAAAGGACGCGAGCGGTATGGACGGTTTCCTGCAATACGAGTTTCTGCAACGTGGGCTGCTCATGGCGCTGCTGGGCGGCAGCGTGTGCGGGGTCATGGGCGTCTTCGTCGTCTTGTGGCGCATGAGCCTTGTGGGCATGTGCATCTCGCACGCGGCCTTTGCCGGCGCCTTGCTGTCCCTTGTGTTCGGCTGGCCCCCGCTGGCGGGCGGCGTGGCGGCCAGCCTGGGGGCGGCCGCCGCCGTGGGGCCGCTGGCTGAACGCCCGGGCTTCAGCCTTGATACAGCCATGGGCGTCATTTTTTCCGTAGTCATGAGCCTGGCCATGCTGGCCCTGGGCCTTTTGCCCGGCGCTCGTGCGGATGGCCTCAACCTCATCTGGGGCAGCCTGCTGACTGTTGCCATGGCTGATCTGTATATCATGGCAGGAACAGCCACCCTGCTCTTTTCCTTTATCTTTTTGTTTTTCAAGGAAATACAGGCCATCATCGGACAAAAGCAGTCCGCTCTTGCCTCGGGCATTCCCGTTCGCGGAATATATTACGCCTGTCTCATCCTCATGGGGCTTGTGGTTGTTTCCTCCCTCAAGGCCATTGGCGGTTTTCTCATCTTCTCGCTTATTGTCGCCCCAGCCGCCACATCCCTGCAACTGACATACAGCCTGCGGCGCATGTTCTGGTTATCGGCCGCATTGGGCGCGGCGGCTTCAGCATCCGGCCTGTGGCTGTCGTTTCATTTTTCCGTGCCGCCGGGCGCGAGCATTGTGCTGACAGCCGTGTCAGGTCTGATGGCGGCCATGCTTTTTTCTCCCAAAAAGCGCGACAGAGCCGCATGAAGCGCGCATTGCCGTGCCCCCCCGCGCTCTGGGCGGGGCATGAGGCGCCGCCACCTCGCGCGCGCCGGCAGGCTGACGTTTTGCCACTGGCGGAGGCAAATTCCCCCGCCGCTTTTGCCCATTGGCGGCGTGGTCTGCTGATTTCGTTTGTTCTGCACGTCGCGATACTGGCCTTTTGCCTCCCGCATGGCGACGTCAGCTCGGAAGATGGCGGGCCGGTTCATCAGCTTGCGCTTGTCAGTATCTCCGGCAAAGGCAGTCACGCCGCGTCTTCGGCGTCGCAGGCAAAAGCGCCACCAGAACCAGCGCCGGCAATGCAGCCTTCCCCTGCGCGCCACAGGCGGCAAAGCCCCTCGAAACAGAATCGCGTGCGCCGACAGGGGGCAAAGCCTTCCGCCGCCCTGCCCGAAACTGGCGCCACTTCCGCCAGCGGGGCATCCGCGCAGACAGCGGGGCGGGTCCCATCACAAGGCGATATCGGAGGAGGCGCGGGGGGCGGCGTGGATCATGAAGGCGTTTTCGCCCCCGGCCAGCTGGATCATCCTCCCACGCCGCTCAGGCGCGTGCGTCCAGAGTATCCGCCAGAGGCGAGAAAAAAGAGAACGGAAGGTCGTGTTCTGGTGCGCATGATTGTGGACAGCAAAGGGCTGCCCACGCAATGCGCCATACATGCCGCAGCCCCTCCCGGCTATTTTGAGGCCGCCGCTCTGGAGGCCGCCCGCAAGATGCGCTTTTCTCCCGGCAGAAAAGACGGGCGCGCCGTGCGCACAACCGTTTTGCTCCCTTTTGACTTCAAACTGCGGTAAGCGCTCTTCTGAAGCGGAGACGCCGGGTCAGCGCATTCGACGAACGGAGCGGGCTGGCATGAGCATTTCGCGGCGAGCTGCCTCGCCCTTCCCGTTGAACTTCCGGATTTTCCCCGGGGGCGGAATGGCCCGCGCCCGAGCGGCGAATGGCGGGGCCGCTTTCCGCCTCGAAAAGCGGCCCCGTCATGCCCGTGTCGTCTACAGGCCCTTGTCCTGCATCAGGCAGATCAGATCGCAGACCCGGTTGGAATAGCCCCACTCATTGTCATACCAGGCCACAACCTTGACCATGCGGCCGTCCTGCACCGTGGTATAGGAAGACTCCAGAATGGACGACGCCGGATTGCCCTTGAAGTCCATGGAAACCAGGGCCTTGTCGTTGTATTCCAGCACGCCCTTGAGATAGCCCTCGGCGGCTTCCCTGAGCTTGCCCAGCAGGGTTTCGGTATCGGTCCGCTTTTCCAGAATGCCGGAAAAATCCACCACCGACACCGTGGGCGTGGGCACGCGCAGCGAATAGCCGCTGAACTTGCCCTTGAGCTCCGGGATAACCTTGGCCACGGCCTGGGCCGCGCCCGTGGAGGTGGGGATGATGTTGCAGGCGGCGGCGCGGGCCCGGCGCAAATCCTTATGGGCCATGTCCAGAATGCGCTGGTCGTTGGTATAGGAATGGATGGTGACCATATTGCCGATCTGGATGCCGAATTCGCGTTGCAGCACCAGAGCCACCGGGGCCAGGCAGTTGGTGGTGCAGGAGGCGTTGGACACGATATGATGCCTGGCCGGGTCGTACTGCCCGTGATTCACGCCCATGACGATGGTGATGTCTTCTTCTTTGGCCGGGGCGGTGATGATGACCTTTTTGGCCCCGTTCTCCAGATGCACGCCCGCCTGCGGCGCGGTGCGGAAAATGCCCGTGCTCTCCACCACCACATCCACATCGTGCGCCCCCCAGGACAACTGCTTGGGGTCGCGCTCGGCAAAGCAGTGGATGTTCCAGTCGCCCACGCTCACTTCCGCGCCGTTGACCCTGGCGTCCAGAAAGGCCCGGCCATAGACCGAGTCGTATTCGGCCAGGTGGAAGTTGGTTTCAGCGTCGAAAAGATCGTTGATGGCCACCACTTCCACGCGATCCTTGTAACTCTTGTGCAGGGCGCGGAAAACCTGGCGGCCGATGCGGCCGAAGCCGTTGATGCCCACTTTGACTTTTTTCATATTCTGTATCCTCACGCTATAGAGGGAAGGTTCGGGATTGCCCGCCGCATGCGGAACGTTTTGCCGCTGACGGGGAAAAGCCCGCTTCATGCGGGATGCGCGGGTTCGCGCGCCCTGCGCCGCATGCGGCGCGTTCAGCGGCCCAGCAGACCGCCGCGGCTAGTCCTCGTAAACTGAATAGGCATGTTTCGCCATCAGCTCATAATTGTTTCGCAGGGCCTCATGCAGGCGCGCGTTTTCAATGGACAGGGCCGAAACGGCGGCCACGGCTTCCATGAAGGTCTGTTCGTCGGGGGTAAATTCCCGCTCCACATCGGAATAAACGCGAATCAGGCCGATGGCCTTGCCGCCCGCCATGAGCGGCGCGGAAAGCACCGAAACCAGGCCCTCCGCCTTGGCCGATTCGGGGTACTGAAAGCGACCGTCGGCCGTGGCGTCCTTGAGGTGAATGGTCTTGCCGGCCAGCACCTCGCTGTCCATGCCGCTGCGCTTGACCTCCACCGGGCCTTTGCGCATGTAGGTGGCGGAAAGGCCGAAGGCCGCGCTGGGCAGCAAAAAGCGGCCGGTGCTGTCCAGCAGGCGGATGGTGCTGGCCTTGCAGCCCATAGTGACGGCGGTCTGCTCCGTGATTTTATGCAGAACGTCCTTGGGTTCCAGACTGGAATTGATCACCAGCGCCACATCCCTGAGCGCGCGAAAATAGTCTTGTGCCATGTTTGCCTCCTTGAGGAAAACGGTGGGAACCGCGCCGCCCGCCGACGGCGGAACGGCGCGGACATGGTTTATGGTTCGGCGACAGCCGGAACATCAACAAGTATGTGCCATTTTTTTCAATCAGGCAACGCGGCGCATCCGTGCCGCCCCGGTCGGCGCATCCCGAAGCAGCGGCGCGGCGACAGGGGCCGCCCCCGACGCCAGCCCTGCCCGCGCCCGGGGTCAGGATTGCGCGTCGCCCGGCTGATTTTTGAGCGGGAGCTTGCCAGGGTTTTTCATGATCACCCGCCCTTCGATGACGCCGCCCTCTTCGGTGAGCAGGCTGGGCGTCTGCAAGGCTCCCTCCAGCACGCCGGAGGCATAGACCACCACCCGGCGCTTGGCCGTAACCTCGCCGGTGAAGCGGCCCGACAGCAGCAGTTCGCCCACATCCAGCGTGCCGTCCACCTGGGCGTCCTTGCCCACGTTCAGCGTGCCGTCGCTGGTTATTTCGCCGGTGTATCTGCCTTCAATGCGCACCGTGCCCTTGAAGGTGAGCTTGCCTTCATACACGGTGTCCGAGCCGAGATACGCTATTTCGTCCTTGCCCACGGGTACCCCCATTTCGCCATTGTTGCTTATCCTTTGAACATGAACCGCCGCATGGACACATTGAGCACAATGCCCAGCAGGGTGAAATTGACCAGCGTGGCGCTGCCGCCATAGCTGATAAAGGGCAGAGGTATGCCCACCACCGGCATCAGCCCGATAACCATGCCCATATTGATGAAAATTTGCCAGAAAAAATAAAAGAACACCCCCACCACCAGCAGGCTGCCGAAGCGGTCCTTGGCCTGTACGGCCGTGGAAAAGATGGAAAGCAGAAAAAGGCAGAACAGGGTGACCAGGGCCACGCAGCCCGCGAACCCCCACTCCTCGCCGAATACGGCCACGGCGAAGTCCGAATGGCGCTCCGGCAGAAAGCGGAGCTGACTCTGGGTGCCCTCTCCGAAGCCCTTGCCCCAGAGCTGGCCCGAACCGATGGCAATGCGCGATTGCAGGATGTGATAGCCCGTGCCGCGCGGATCGTTGCCGGGGTCCAGAAAGGTCAGGATGCGCTGGCGCTGGTAGTCGTGCATGCCCACGAACCACATGAAGGCCGCCGCGCAGGGCGCCGCCAGCAGGCAGGTTTTAAGCACATAGCCCTTGATTCCGTGAAACAGAATCATGCCGCCCAGAATCAGCAGTATCATCAGGGTGGTGCCCAGATCCGGCTGGGTGATGATCAGGGCCGAGGGTATCAGCCCCACGGCCAGCACGGCCATAAAATCCTTCCAGCCCAAAGCCCGTCCGTCGCGGGCCAGCAGACGCGCGGCCAGCACCAGCACGGCCAGCTTGGCCAGCTCCGAGGGCTGTATGCTCATAAAACCCAGCGAAAGCCAGCGCTTGGCCCCGTAAACGGTTTTGCCCGCCACGGGCACAAGAAGCAGCAACACCAGCGTGACCAGAAAAAAGGGCCAGGCCAGATTGCGCAACTGGCGGTAATCGAAGCTCATGGCCAGCAGCATGCAGGCCAGCCCGCACACGCCCCAGATCAGCTGCCGCTGGTAAAAGCCGGCGAGAGCCAGCCCATCCCCCAGCCGCGTGCCGCTGGCGGAGTACAGATTGCCCACGCCCAGAAAATAAAGCAGCAGCATGCAGGCCAGAAGGCCCCAGTTGATGTAGCTGAAAAGGCGCTTATCCATAGGCTTTCGCTATGTTCGGAGCACAGTAAAAAACTCCGCTTCGCGGTGTTTGCGCCGTCTAAGCCGCTTGCGCGGCTTGACGGAAAGACACGAAAAGCAGACGCCTAGCCCGGCTGCCGCTGAACGGCGGGAGGAGCCGCCGGGGGCGGCGCGCCCGCATCCGAACCAAAGAGATAGTCGTAAACCTTTTTGGCCACCGGCCCGGCCACGCTGGAACCGCCGCCGCCGTGCTCCACCATGACCACCACCACATAGCTTTTGCCGTTTTTGACCCCCCAGGTGGCGATCCAGGCATGGTCGCGCTGGGCGTACTCCATTTCAGAGGAGCGCAGCCGCCGGTCGCCGGCGGCCATCTTCAACTTGACCACCTGGGCAGTGCCGGTTTTGCCGCCCATGTCGGCGTCTTTGCGGCCCACCACCCGCGCCGTGCCCACGCCGGCGGTCTTGCGCATGGCGTCCACCACGAACCTGAAGGTTTCGGGCCTGGCCGGGACACGGCCGCGCACCTCGCGCGGGGCGTCGTCAAGCAATTGCGGCTTGAGCAGGTCGCCGCCGTTGAGCATGGCCGCCACATAGACGGCCACCTGCACCGGCGTGACCAGGGTGTACCCCTGACCGATGGAGACATTATAGGTTTCGCCGCGCACCCAGGGCCTGCCGAAGCGGCGTTTTTTCCATTGGCGCGAGGGCACCAGACCGGATTTTTCATGCGGCAGTTCAATGCCCGTGGGCTTCCCGAAGCCAGAAGCTTTGGCAAATTCCTCAAGTTTGTCAATGCCCAGGCGCTCGGCCATGAGGTAGAAATACACGTCGCAGGAATTGACCAACGCGCTTTCCATGTTCATGGAGCCGTGCCCGCCGCGTTTCCAGCAACGAAAAATCTGATTGCCCAGCTTGACCTGGCCGGGGCAGAACACGCCTTCGCGCGGGCTGATGCCGCGTTCCAGAAAAAGAGCGGCCATGACCAGCTTCCAGACCGAGCCAGGCGGGTAGACGCTCTGGATGACCCTGTTCTGGAGGGGAAAGCGGTTGCTGGTGCGCAGGGCGTCCCAATCCCGCTGGGAGATGCCCGCCGCGAAAAGATTGTTGTCATAGGCCGGGGAAGTGACCAGAGCGCGCAGCTTTCCCGAATCCGGCTCCATAACCACCACACAGCCCGCCGCGCCGTCCAGCGCGTCCCAGGCCGCCTGCTGCAAGCCCCTGTCCAGAGAGAGGCGCACTTCATGGCCGCCGCGCGGCTCTTCGCGCAGGCTTTTGCCCAGCACCCGCGCGTGGGCGTCCACCTCCACATCATACAGGCCCTTGCGGCCGCGCAACTGTTTTTCCAGCTTCAGTTCCAGGCCCTGCTTGCCTACCAGATCGCCCATGGTCAGCGCCGGATCATTGGCCATCTCCTGCTCGTTGGCTTCGGCCACATAGCCCAGCACATGGGCGAAAAGCTCTTTTTCGGGATAATTGCGCTTGGTTCGAACCACAATTTCCAGGCCCGGCCAGGCGTAAATTTCCGATTCAATGCGCGCCACCAGGTCAAAATCAATATCCGTGATCAACAGGAGAGGCTCAAAGGATTTCACCTTGAAGCGATCCTGCTGATATTTCTCCCATATCTGGGGCAGGGGAATGCCGGACCAGAGGCTGATCTGGGCCAGGGTGGCCGGGATGTCGCGGCAGTCTTCGCGCACCAGGGAAAGGCCGTAGGCCGTGCGGTTGTCGGCCAGCACCTTGTCCCTGTTATCCAGAATGCGGCCGCGCGGGGCGAAAATGCGCTCCAGACGCAGGCGGTTTTCCTGCGCCTGGCGGGCGAACTCCTCTCCCCGGTGAATCTGAAGATACCAGAAGCGAACCACAAAGACGAAGAAAAGCAGGCCCACCAGCACCTGCAGAAGTATGACGCCCCCGCGCGGCGGCTGATAGCCCTCGCTCTCCATCTGTATTTTCAGCCAGGAGCGGACGCCCTCTTTCTTGCGGGGCGGCGCGTCCGGCGTTTTGGGGGCGGAGGGGCCGTTATTTTTCTTCATCATCCCTGATCCAGTGCCGCGTGGCGATCAGCAAACGCCAGGCGAACGGCAGAAAGAGCGCCTGAAGCAGGCTTTTGTCCAGCGTGTCCCGCGCGTCGAAAGGCAGATCCTGCAGCGGGGCCATAAGCCAGGCGACGCCATAGCAGGCCGCGCCCAGACAGGAGGAAAGCAGAAAGATGAAAATAAAGTTTTCCACTTCAAAAAGCCAGCGGCCCAGCTTGAACAGCACGATGATCGTCGCGTACCAGACGATGACCCCGCCGAAAACCCTGGAACCCATGCCCTCTTGCAGCAGCACGAAGAGCGGCAGCAGCCAGAGCATATTTTTATAGTCCCGCTCCTGCAACAGCAGGATAACGCCCGCGGCCAGCACGTCCAGACCCGGCGCCAGGGCCTGCAGGCAGATGGCCGTGACCATAAAAAAAACCCACCAGCAGATATTGCGGAATTTGCTCATGGCGTTACGGCAAACGGCGAAGGCGGCCCCACAAAAACGGGCGGCGGCCCCTCGGGCTCGCCCGCCGGAGGCGCCATGCCCGTGGGTTCCAGCAGCAGCACTTCTTCAAGATGGTGAAGGTTCACCAGTGGTTCGGCGTCAATGGCCATGAACTGGGTATAGTCCGAAGGGGCGACGTTGAGCACGCGGGCCACGGGGATGCCCTTGGGATATTTGCCGTCCAGGCCGGAGGTGATCAGCACCTCGCCCTGCTTCACGTCGGCGTCTCTCCGAACGAAGTTCACTTCCAGCTTGCGGTTCGTGCCCTGGCCCACCAGAATGCCGGGCGCGCGGCTGTCTTGCGAGAACACCGCGATGCGGCTGCCGGGGTCTGTCAGCAGCAGGGCCGTGGCGGTATGGGCGCTGGCGCGCAGCACCCGGCCCACCAGCCCCAGATGCGTGACCAGCGGCGTGCCGGGCCGACCGCCTGTGGCATAGCCCCGGCTGATGGTGATGCTGTCCAGCACTGCGTTGGGGCCCATGCGCCCGGCCAGCACGCGCGCGCCCAATGGCCGCCAGCTTTCGTCCACCGGCAGCTGAATCAGGGCGCGCAGCCGCTTGAGCTCGGCCAGGTCTTCGCCATTGGCCAGCAGGCGCGACTCCAGCTCAGCCAGCCTGGCCTTGAGGCGTTCGTTCTCCTCGCGCACGCCCACCAGGTCGAAATAACGCGTCCAAAAGCCCGATGCCGTGTCCTCGACGGCGCGGGCGGCCTTGAGCACCGCGCCGCTCAGCTCCAGGCCGATGTTGACGGCGAGATTGTCCAGAGTGCGGGTGCGTTGATTCCAGGAATACATGCCCAGAAAAAGAATGAGCAAAACGCCCGCGAAAATCAGAATGCGCCGCAGTGTCACCAGATTGTGTCCGCCTCAGGCTGGATTGCATACGCGAACGACGTCACGCCGGAAGAGCTTCCGGCATGACGCCGCCCACGGAAAAAAAGTCGCGCGACCAGGCCCATGCGGCCGCGCCCGAACTCTGACTTCGCAAAAAAAAAAGCCAGAGCTACTTTGCTTTAGTCGATGCAGACTTCCTTGAGAATATGCAGATTGTCCAGGGCCTTGCCCGTGCCGACCACCACTGTGGAGAGCGGGTCGTCCACCACGGTGATGGGCAGGGAGGTTTCTTCCCGCAGCAGTTGATCCAGCCCCTTGAGCAGCGCGCCGCCGCCCGTGAGCACAATGCCGCGATCCACAATGTCGGCGGCCAGTTCCGGCGGCGTCTGTTCCAGGGCGATGCGCACGGCCTGCACAATGCTGTCCACCTGCTCGGAAATGGCCTTGCGCACTTCCTCGGAGGTGATGATGATATTCTGCGGAATGCCCGTGACCAGGTCACGACCCTTGACCTCGATCTGCTGCTCCGGGTCCAGGGGATAGGCCGAGGCGATCTTGATTTTGATCTCTTCCGCCGAGGATTCGCCGATGAGCATATTATACTTGCGCTTGACGTGGGTCATGATGGCTTCGTCCATCTTGTCCCCGCCCACACGCACCGAGCGTGAATAGACGACGCCGGAAAGGGAGATCACCGCCACTTCCGTGGTGCCGCCGCCAATGTCCACCACCATGTTGGAGGTGGGTTCCTGAATGGGCAGGTCAGCGCCGATGGCCGCGGCCATGGGTTCCTCGATAAGATAGACCTCGCGCGCGCCGGCGGACTGGGCGGACTCCTTGACGGCCCGCTTTTCCACCTGAGTGATGCCCGTGGGCACGCAGATGATGATCCGGGGCCGCACCAGACGGCGGGAATTGTGCACCTTGGCGATGAAGTGGCGCAACATGGCCTCGGTCACTTCAAAGTCCGCGATGACGCCGTCCTTCATGGGCCGGATGGCCCAGATGTTGCCGGGCGTTCTGCCCAGCATGCGCTTGGCGTCATGCCCCACGGCCAGCACCACGTTGTTGCCGCGCGCGTCCTTTTTGACCGCCACCACAGAAGGTTCGCGCAGCACAATGCCCTGCCCCTTGACGTAAACGCAGGTATTGGCCGTGCCCAGATCGATGGCCAGATCGTTGGAAAACAACCCCAGTGCGAAATCCAGAATCTTGGACATTATTCTTGCTTGCCTCGCTGTGCTGATATGCGCCCGCTCCCCACAAGAAGGGGAGGCGCCATTCCGAAACTGTAACTGTCGCCGCGGCAACCGTTCGGAGATGCTTTTATTGTCAGAGCTGAAAACTGTTCGGCTAAAACGGGCCTGAAGTCAAGATGAAGTGCGCGGGGTTCAAAATCTTTGTCCTGTCCGCCGGCTTCCGCGATCCGCCCTGAACAGCCTGCAACCCGCCTGCCGGGCGATGTATCATGCCGCGCCGGAATGGAGCGGGCGCGTATTTTTGCCGAAAATGCGGCGCGCGGGTGCAAAAAATTCCACCTGGCCCCGCCCCTGCCGAAATGGCCCGCCCCCGGAGCCGCCCCTTCGCTTGACCTTTCTTTTAGCCGGTACTATGCAGAAGCGCATCAAAACAGTGCGTTTTGCCACACGAGTTCACGGGGTTGCCGGGATGGGAATGGTCTGCTTTCTTGCGGCGCTGGGCCTGCTGGTTCTTGGCTATGCCGTATACGGCGCATTTGTGGAAAAGGTCTTCGGCATCGACCGCGCACGGCCGACCCCGGCGCAGACCAGGGCCGACGGCGTGGACTGCGTGCCCCTGCCCGCCTACAAGATATTTTTCATCCAGTTGCTGAACATCGCGGGTCTGGGGCCGGTATTCGGGCCCATTCTCGGCGCGGTGTACGGCCCGGCGGCCCTGCTCTGGGTGGTGTTCGGCAGCATTTTCGCGGGCGCGGTGCATGATTTTCTCACCGGGGCCATGAGCCTGCGCTACGGCGCGGTCTCCTACCCGGATGTCATCGGGCGCAATCTGGGCAAATACGCGCGCTGGTTCATGCTGATCTTCACCATCTGGTTCATGATTCTGGTGGGCGCGGTTTTCGTCAACGGCCCGGCAGGGCTGCTGGCCTTCAAGACCGGCGAGCTGCTGCGCTCCTGCGAGGGCGGCGCGGCGGCATTGCAATGGCTTGAGTCCTGCCCGGCGGCGGCCCTCTGCGCGGGGCCGGACGGCGCGGCCTCCACGGGCAAGGTGCTGGCCCTGCTCTTTTCCATCCTGATTTTCATCTACTATTTCATCGCCACCATTCTGCCCATTGATAAAATCATCGGCAGCATCTACCCCTTTTTCGCCATTCTGCTGCTGTTCATGGCCTTCGGCCTGCTGGCGGCCCTGCTGGTCAACCCCGACTACAGCATTCTGCCCCATCTGCGCCCGGCCGACTTCCTCACCAACATGCATCCCAGGGGCGCTCCGCTCTGGCCGCTGCTTTTCGTAACCATCGCCTGCGGAGCCATATCCGGCTTCCACGCCACCCAGTCCCCCATGATGGCCCGCTGCATGCGCTCGGAAGGGCAGGCCCGGCTCATGTTTTACGGCGTGATGATAGCCGAGGGCGCGCTGGGGCTGATCTGGGTGACCATCGGCCTTTCCTTTTACGGCGGCGACCCGGCGGCCCTGCTGGCGGCAGGAACCCCGGCCGTGGTGGTTTCCAGGGCGTCCGAGGGCCTGCTGGGCGGTCTTGCGGGCGGCACTCTGGTCTTTCTGGGCGTGGTCATTCTGCCCATTTCCACCGGCGACACGGCGTTTCGCACCGGGCGGCTGATTCTGGCGGATGTGCTGCATTGCGGGCAAAACTCGCTGG
The DNA here is from genome assembly GCF_050313595.1 of Desulfovibrio sp. SGI.169. Lineage (NCBI taxonomy): Bacteria > Pseudomonadati > Thermodesulfobacteriota > Desulfovibrionia > Desulfovibrionales > Desulfovibrionaceae > Desulfovibrio > Desulfovibrio sp. SGI.169. Next base: position 16,804 of record NZ_JBNPLS010000018.1, read on the forward strand.
GCAGGCGCGTCCTGCTGGCTGCGCCCCTGTTTCTGCTGGGCATCTATTTCGCGGCGGGCGACTTCACGGCCATATGGATGGCCTTCGGCTGGACAAACCAGACGCTGGCCTGCGTGGCCCTCTGGGCCGCGGCGGTCTGGCTGCGGCGGCGAAAACGCCTGCACTGGGTGGCCACCGCGCCCGCGCTGTTCATGACAGCCGTCTGCGGCTCCTATCTCTTTTATTTTGACAAGTTCCCCTTCCGCTGGTCCATGACGGCTTCGCTCTGGGCGGGGCTGGCCGCGTCCGCCCTCTGTTTCGCGCTCTTCCTGCTCAAAGGCGGCGTCATGCCGCCGGGCGACGAGGCGAGATTCTGAGACCTCCGCATGACCTGAAAGGCCCGCGCGGCGGCAAGCCGCGCGGGCCTTTGTCTTTAGAGCATTTGTGCTTGAAAATATTCATCTTCAGTCACTTCGCCGCCATCATTTCGCGTCCGGAACGCGTCTGGCCGCTCATTCGGCGCGGGCTCCAGCCAGCGATGTCGCCAGGGCGGCCTGGATAATTTCATTACCAAACCGCTCTAGAAGCCGCTGCGTTGTTCTGCGGACAAATCGGCTCCATTTGGGGAAAGACGCGTCAGCTTCCCCATTAACCTGGAAAGGCAAATTCCCCTCTTCACGACTTGCGGCCGGCCTTGCTCCGCAAGGGTAAAAAAACGTTCTAATCAGCGTTTTCTTTACTTTCGCGCTATGCCGCTGTATTGAGTGCCGACAAACCCTGACGCGCCCGCATGGGCATAGAACACGCCGACAGGCGGCGCGCGTTTCGCGCCAGCCGTCAGCGGCGACATTTTCGCCTTGAAAATGCCCTGAACGGCCTTCTCTCACCTTAAATGCCGGTACGGTGTTATGCCACGCACGTCCGCCCCCGCGCTTGCTCAGTCCGGTTCAGCGCGCCGCCGCTGGTTCTGGGATGCATTGTGCCTGATGCTGGCGGCCTGCTATGCCTGGGCCGCCCTGCAGGGCGTACTGACCATTTCCGCCGGAGGCGCGCATCTGGACAGCGATCTTGCCACCTACGCCCAGGGCATGGCCGGGGCTGCCCATCCGGAACTGTTCGCCGCTGACCCCGTGTTGCGCGAAATCACGCCGGCCAACAGCATCTGGAATCTGGAACGCTTCGCGGCGGGGCTGCTGACTCCGGGCGACGATTATGTGCGGGGTCTGTTCCGGGCCGGGGCCCTGGCTGTTTTTGTTTTTTACGCGGGCTGGTATCTGGCGGGCCGCCGGCTGTTCGGCAGCCCGGCCTTGTCCGCTCTGCTGCCCCTGCTGATGGGCATCACCGTCTGGGTGGGTTGGGGCACATTCTGGGGCATCGCGCACTCAGATCCCATTCCGCGCGTTTTTTTCGCCTCGCTCTGGCCCTTTCTGCTGCTGGCGGCTCTGGCCGCGTGGGAGCGGCCGGTTCTGAGGCCACTGGCCATGCTGGCCGCTGGCCTGTGCATGTGGGTACACGGCATCAGCGCCCTGAATACCGGGGCCATGTTCTTTCTGGCTTTTGCCCTGCACCGCCCGCAAGGGCAAAGACTGCGCGCGCATCTGGGCAACTGCGCGTTGTGCCTGGCGGCCTATTTCACGCCGGTGCTGGCTTTTCTCTGGCCATCGCTGACTCAGGCCCAGGCCTTCAGCCCGGCGGACATGGCCGTTTTTCAGGAATTGTTCAGCCTGCGCTGGCAGGAGGATTACGGCCGCCTGGGCGAACGCCTGCTCCAGATGGTCAGTTTTTCCAATCCGGTATTGCCCCTGCTCTGCGGCGGGCTGGCGGGCTGGCTGATGGTGCGGCGGCGCGGCGGTGAACAGGCGCGGCGCCTGGCCGCCATGTATCCGGCCTTTGTGCTGGCCCTTGCGCTGGTTGTGCTTTTTTCATGGGCCGAATCCCGCTTTGCGCCGGAGATCGGCCGCCTGCCCCTGGGGCATGAGTTGGTGCGCGGCCTGCGTTTTCTGACGCCGCTTTCCTGGCTGATGATCGTGGGCGCGCTGGCCTGTTTCTGGCCCGGCCTGCCGCATGCCGGGCGCGCGGCGCTGGCCGGCTGCGCCATGCTGACGGTGCTGCTGCTGAGCCATGACCGCCAGCACATGGCCGCCCAGTATACGCTGTCGCGGCTGACCGGCCTGCCGCTGCCGCTGCGGGATGACGCGATGGACGCCCTGCGTGCCGCCGCCACACGCCGCGAGGCCCTGGACGTTCTGGCCCGGCTTGTGCCGCCTGGCGAAGCGGTGTTCAGCGACAACGACGCCGACGCCATGGCCGCGCGCTATCTGGCTCTGCGGCCCGCGGCGCATGCCTTCAAGGACGGCTATATATTTTTCTACAACAAGGATGTGCGGGGCTGCCGCGACTGGCTGCGTTACCATGCCCTGATGCGTCAGAGCCCCACGGGATATCTTGACGCCTGGCTGGCTTCGGGGGCGCCCTGGCTGTTGAGCCGCCGTCCGCAGGACAGACCGCTGGTGGAGCCCCACGGAGACGTGCTCTGGAAAAGCGGGGGCTGGTTCATCGCGCGGCGGCGCTGAACACGCGTTTCGCCTGCTCAGGCCTTGGGCTTGAGAATGGGCCCTGTGGCCTCGCCCAGCAGGCTTTTATCCAGCATGGCGCACATTTTCTGGTATTTTTTGTTCAAAAAGCGAAATTCTCGCAAGCGGGCCGCGAAAGCCGGGCCCGCCGCCCGCACGCGCTGCTCAAACAAATCACGCGCAAAGGCGTAAAGCTCCATGTCGGCGCTGTTCATATCAGCGGCCAGGGCGCGGTCCTCGTCGGTGATTTCCGCGGCGGCGCCCGGCCGCAGCATGTTCCTCCGTTCATAATAAAGCTTGCTCAGGCCGATTTCCCCGGCCAGCAGCAGAAGGCTTTCGTCAAAGCGCTCCTGAATGCCCACAAGGCAGAAGCTTTCCCGCAGGTGCTTTTTGGCCAGGGTCAGCACCTCGTCCATATCCCTGTCCTGCGCGAACACGCCCGCCAGGCAGTGACTGACGAAGTTTTTGCCCCGGAATTTCAGCAAGGGAGCGTCGCTGGCAAGATATTCCTGAAAGCTGATCCCGTTTTCATTGAGATAGGCGTAAAGATGATTGGAGGGCCAGGTTTTCTGAAAGACGTATTCCGAAACAAGGCGCTCCAGAGGGTCGCGCAACAGGGTGAACATGCGCAGCGGGCGGCCGTACAGCCGGGGCGGCTCGAAACTTTCAGGATTCAGATGCCCCTCAATGAGCCGGATGCGCTCCAGCACATCGGCGTCCAGCATGCGGCAGCGCTGGTAGTCCTCTCTGGCATAGACGCTCAGGACGGCTTCGGGCGGAAAATTTTCGCGCAGAATGGCGTTCAGCGTGGTGCCGGCCGTGCGCGGCAGGTGCAGAAAAAAGAGAATTTCATCCATGAGGGCTCTCCGAAAAACAGTATACGCCGCTTGCGGGCCGCCCCGCAAGCGCTCGGCCTTGCACTTGCCTCCGCCGCACGAATCCGGCATACTTTCGTTTCTGGAACGCCTTTCACGCTTCCCCCCTGGGCAACGCATGAAAGGTATTCGCAAAAACGCGGTTTTTTGACTCGTTCGCGGCGCTTTGCGCGCCTCGCCGGACTTTCATCCGGCGTGAGAGGTCATTTCAGACCAATTTATGAAATAACTTCTGCACTCCGGTTTTCACGCCGACGCGGAGGCGCCCATGCGGCCGGAACTTCTGCTCTTCGACATAGGCAACACCTCCATCAAGGTGGGGCTGGCCAATGAGCGGCGCGTGCTGACCTCCTACACGCTGCCGGCCAATATCGGACATACCCCGGACAGCCTGGGGCTCACCCTGCTTGGCCTGTTGCGGCATGCCGGCACGGAGGCGGCGAACCTTCAGGCATGCGTGGCCTCATCGGTGGTGCCGGGTTTTGACCCGCTGCTGCGCGAGGCCGTGGCCCGCTATCTGGACCGCCCCCTGCGCTGCGCGCCCGATGACCTGCCCATTCCGCTGGAAAACCGTTATGAACGGCCTTCCGAAGTGGGCGCGGATCGGCTGGTGGGGGCCTTCGCCGCCCGCCGTCTCTGCCCGGACGCCGCCTCTCTGCTGGTGGTGGACTTCGGCACCGCCGTGACGTTCGACTGCGTGAGCGGCCAGGCCTATCTGGGCGGGCTGATTTTTCCCGGCCCGGCCACGGCCCTGGCCGCCCTGTCGCGCGAGGCCGCCAAACTGCCCAGGGTCAATCTGGATATCCGCGCGCGGGAGCCCGCGCCGGGGCGGGACACCACCACCAGCATCCAGCACGGTCTGGTGTTTGGTTTTGTCTGCATGGTTGAGGGCCTGAGCCAGCGGCTCAAACGGCAGATGCCCGGCCCGGTCAAGGTGCTGGCCACGGGCGGTTTTGCCGCTTCCATCGCCAGGGTGAGTCCGGTCTTTGACCAGGTGCTGCCAGCCCTGCTGCTGGAGGGCCTGCGGCGTCTGTATTATGAGGAACGGGACAGTCTCTGAGGCCGCCGCGCGCCTTTGGCGCGCCCGGATCGACATGCGCATGCACCATAAAGATACGCAAAGGAGCTGATATGAGCAGCATTGCCTCTGTTTTCGGTCGTGAAATTTTGGATTCGCGCGGCAACCCCACCGTGGAAGTGGAAGTCACCCTGGAGTCGGGCATCAACGCCCGCGCGGCCGTGCCGTCCGGCGCATCCACAGGCAGCCGCGAGGCCCTGGAAATGCGCGACGGCGATAAAAAACGCTACGGCGGCAAAGGCGTGACCAAAGCCGTGGAGCACGTCAACGGCGAGATAGCCGAGGCGCTGCTGGGCATGGATGTCTTGCGCCAGGTGCAGATTGACAACAACCTCATAGACCTGGACGGCACGGACAACAAGTCCCGTCTGGGCGCCAACGCCATGCTGGGCGTGTCCATGGCCTGCGCGCGGGCCGCGTCCTCTTTTCTGGGCCTGCCGCTTTACAAGTATCTCGGCGGCATCAACGCCAAGGTGCTGCCCGCGCCCATGATGAACATCATCAACGGCGGCGCGCACGCGCCCAACAATCTGGACATTCAGGAATTCATGATCATGCCCGTCGGGGCCATGACCTTCCGCGATTCCCTGCGCATGGGCGCGGAAATCTTCCACGCCCTTCAGCAGATTCTGAAGGCCGACGGCCATGTGACCAGCGTGGGTGACGAGGGCGGCTTCGCCCCCAATCTGAAAAATCACGACGAGGCCTTCACCTACATCATGCGTGCCATTGAAGAAGCCGGCTACAACCCCGGCGCTGAAGTGGCCCTGGCCATTGACGCGGCCTCTTCCGAATTTTACCAGGACGGCAAATATGTGCTCAAGGGCGAGGGCAAAACCTTCACCAATGCCGAAATGGGCGAATGGCTGGCGGAATTTACCCGCAAGTATCCCCTGATCTCCATCGAAGACGGCATGGCCGAGGGCGACTGGGACGGCTGGGGCATGCTCACCGCCAGCCTGGGCGAAAGCGTGCAGCTGGTGGGCGACGATGTGTTTGTGACCAATCCCTCCATTCTGGCCGAAGGCATTGCCGAGGGCGTGGGCAATTCCATTCTGATCAAGCTGAACCAGATCGGCACGGTAACCGAAACCCTGGACACCATCGAGATGGCCAAGGAGGCGGCCTACACCACCGTGATTTCGCACCGTTCCGGCGAAACCGAAGACAGCTTCATCGCTGACCTGGCCGTGGGCGTCAACGCCGGGCAGATCAAGACCGGCTCGCTCTGCCGTTCCGAACGCATGGCCAAGTACAACCAGCTGTTGCGCATTGAAGAAGAGCTGGACGACGCGGCCGAGTTCTTCGGCCCCATGCTGGCCGAATATTACGCGCCGGGCGGCAACAAAGACTAAACTCCATCAGGCGTCCCGCGTCGCTGGCCGGCGCGGGCCGCCTCACCCTTCCAGGGAGATCGGTCGCGTGTGCGGAACTCTTGCGCCAGCGCAGGCGGCGGGGCATTTTCAGCGTGAAAATTTCCAGTATCATCCGTTTTGAACCCCAAGGCCGGAGAAAAGCATGCTTCTGATTGACGGCAAGGAGACGGCCCGCGTCATCCGCGCGGAACTCAGGGAAGAAATCAGCGCCGCCCGCGCCCGGGGCCGCCGCGCGCCGGGCCTGGCGGTCGTTCTGGTGGGCGCCGACCCGGCGTCGGAAGTCTATGTGCGCAACAAGGAACGGGCCTGCGCCGAGACGGGCATTGTTTCCTTTCCCTACCATCTGCCCGCGGGCGTCGGCCAGCATGAATTGCTGGCCCTGATCCATGAATGCAACGCCCGGCCGGATGTGGACGGCATTCTGCTGCAACTGCCCCTGCCAAAGGGGCTGGACGCCCAGGCTTGCCTGCTGGCCATTGATCCGGCCAAGGATGTGGACGGCTTTCACCCCGAAAACGTGGGGCGGCTCTCCCTGGGGCTGCCGGGCTTCATTTCCTGCACGCCCGCCGGCGTCATGGAGCTTTTGCGGCGCTACGACCTCTCGCCCGCGGGCAAAAAGGCCGTGGTGGTGGGCCGTTCAAACATCGTGGGCAAGCCGCTGGCAATGCTTCTGGCCCGGCCCGGCGACTACGCCAACGCCACGGTGACGGTTTGCCATTCGCACACTGACGATCTGGCGGCGGAATGCCGCAGCGCGGATTTTCTCTTTCTGGCTGTGGGCCGCCCCCGTTTCATCACCGCCGACATGGTGCGCGAAGGCGCGGTGGTCATTGACGTGGGCATCAACCGCACGCCCGGAGGGCTTTGCGGCGACGCGGACTTCGCGGGCGTGAGCGCCAAAGCCCGCGCCATTACGCCGGCGCCCGGCGGCGTGGGGCCCATGACCATCGCCATGCTGCTCAAAAACACCGTTCAGTCCTGGCGCGGCCGCACGGCCTGAAAGCCGCGGCCCGCCGCCGGAAGGAGGAATCATGACCTTTGTGGAGGCTGTCCGCGTCTGCCTGAAGGATAAATACTGCTGCTTCCGGGGCCGCGCTTCGCGTTCGGAGTTCTGGTGGTTCTCGCTCTGCATCGGCCTGATCAATTTCGGAGCCACGCTTCTGCTTTCGCCCTTGCCGCGCGAAACAGCCATGGGTCTGAACTTTCTGGTTTCCCTGGCCCTGCTGCCGCCCAATCTGGGGGTTACGGCGCGCCGCCTGCACGACCGCAATCTGCGCGGCTGGTGGCTGCTGATTCCCATCGTCAGCCTGCTGCTCTGGCTGCTGGGGCGGGGCGCGCCCGGCGGCGAGGCCGGCCCGACGTCGACGCTGCTCTCGCTGTCCATGTGTCTCTGTTATCTGGCCATTCTGTCCATGCCGGGCACGGCGGGCCCCAACCGCTTCGGCCCGGACCCCCTGGCGGCGGAAAAGCGCGGGGCCGAATAACCCGCGCGGCCTTGCCTTCCGGCCCCCTCTTGCCAGAACGGACGTCTTGGCGTATGGCCCGAAATCATCTCCATGCTGTGAGGATACCCATGTACCGCAATGCGAAAAATATCGGCTATTATATGATAGGCAAGGGCGCGCTGGCCCAGCTGGGCGATCTGCTGAACTCCCGCCGCGAAGCGCAGGACGGACCGGCCGTTTTTTTTCTGGATCATTGCTTTGAGGGCAAGAATCTGGCGGATCGTCTGCCCGTGGAACAATGGGATCTGGTGGTCTATGTGGACACCTCGGACGAACCCACCACGGACAGCGTGGACGGCTACGCCGCCAGGGTCAGAGAGTTTCTGGACGGCAAAACCCCCTGCGCCCTGCTGGCTTTCGGCGGCGGCTCCACGCTGGACACCTGCAAATGCGTGGGCAACCTGCTGACCAATCCCGGCAAGGCCGAAGACTATCAGGGCTGGGAGCTGGTCAGGCATCCCGCGCCCTACAAAATCGCCGTGCCCACCCTCTCCGGCACGGGTTCGGAAACCTCGCGCACCGGCATCATCTGCAACGAAGCCAAAAATCTCAAACTGGGCATGAACAGCGATTACACCATGTTCGATCAGGTGCTTCTGGACCCGGACCTGACCGCCAGCGTGCCGCGCAACCAGTATTTCTACACGGGCATTGACACCTACATGCACTGCTTTGAAAGCCTTTCCGGCTCCTACCGCAATGTGGTGGTGGATTCTCTGGCTGAAAAGGCCATCGACATCTGCAAGCGGGTCTTTCTCTCCAGCGACATGATGAGCGATGAAAACCGCGAACTGCTGATGATAGCCTCCTTCCTGGGCGGCATGGCCGCCGGTTTTGTGGGCGTGGTGCATCCCGTTTCGGCGGGCCTGAGCATGGTGCTGCGCATGCGCCACGGCCTGGCCAACTGTTATGCCCTGTCCGTGCAGGAAGACATCTATCCCGCGGAATACCGGGATTTCATGACCATGATCGAGCGTCAGGGCATCGACCTGCCCAAGGGCATCTGCCGCGGCCTCACCGACGCGCAGTACACGGCCCTGTATGAAGCCAGCATCGTTCACGAAAAGCCGCTGGCCAACCGTCTGGGGCCGGACTTCAAAAAAATTCTCACCAAAGAAAACGTCATTGAGCGTTTCAAAAGAATGTAGGCGGCGGCCCCCGGCGGGCGCAGCCGGCCATGACGCGGGAGCGGCGGCGTGCGCGCGCTGATGGTGCTGGGCAATTGCGTGGCGGAACGCCTGGCCGGGCTGCTGGCCGGGCACGAGGCGTTGCGCGGAAAATGGCATGTCCTCCCCGCGCCTGTGATCCAGCGGGTGCGGGTCGGGGCTGAAAGCGACGCGCTGGCCGCGCGGGCGGCGCGTTGCGATATGGTGTTCAGTCAGCCCCTGTTCAGCTATGGCGCGTGCAATACCGCGCGCCTGCGACCCCTGCTGAAAGAACGGCTGATCACCTTCTCCGCCCCCAACTTCGAGGCGTATTTCCCCGATGTGCTGCATGTGCCCGGCGGGGGCGCTGAAGAGCGTTTTCCGCCGCCGCTGGAATGGCACAGCCGCGTCATTGTGCAGTGCCGTTCCGCCGGCCTGCCCCTGGAAGAAGTGGCCGAAGTGTACATCAACCACGGGCTGTTCAGGGCCCCCGCGGCGCGCCGGGCCCTGGAGCGCACCTGGGAGGTATACGCCAGACGGGAACAGGACGTGACGCTGGGCACTCTGGAGCTGGCGCGCCGGGAATACGCCCGCGAGGCCCTGTTTTACACCTGGAACCACCCCGGCGAGCGCATGCTGGCCTGGCTGTTCGCCGGCATGCTGGGCGCGCTGGGGCTGGGCGTCACGCGCGAAGCGGCCCTGCGGGAAATACGCAACGGCCCCTGGAGCTTCGGCTTCAACAGATGGCCCATCATCACCCGTCATCACAACCTGTTTGCCTTTCCCGGGCGGGAATGCTTTCATGTGGGGGGAAAACAGGTAAGCATTGAGGACGCGGCCGCCGGCTATTACACCTATTATGATTTTCATCCGCATGTTTTTGAAGCCGCGTTGCGCGCCATGGCGGGAAAAACAGGCGAGCGCTCCGCCACATGAAATGTTTCGGAGCCACAGGCAGGCTCCGCCGGGCAGGGCCCGCCGCGGAACAGACGGCGCGCCTTCGTTCCCGGCATTATCCGGGAGGATTCGCATATGGACATCAAGGTCAATTTCAGCGGACGCGCCATCCGCTATACGGAAGAGGAAATCGCCGTGGTCGTGGAGGCCATGCGCAACGCCGATCCTCTGACCCAGGGGCGTTACATGCGCGAATTTGAAAGTAAATTCGCGCGCTACCAGGGTGTGGCCGAGGGCTCCTGCTTCACCACCATGAACGGCTGCGCGGCCCTTGAAATGTCGGCCCAGCTCTGCCGCTTCAAGCCGGGGGAGGAAGTGGTCATTCCCTCGCACACCTTTACGGCCTCGGCCTATCCCTATCAGAAAAAGGGGGCGCGTCTGGTCTGGGCCGATGTGGATCCGCTCACCCGCGTGGTCACCCCCGCGAGCATTGAAAAGGTTCTGACGCCCCAAACCAAGGCCGTGGTGGCGGTTCATCTTTACGGTTATGTGGCTGACATGCCCGCCATAGCGGCGCTCTGCAAGGAGCGCCGCCTGATTCTCATTGAAGACGCGGCCCAGGCCATCGGCGCGGAGGTGGACGGCAGAAAGGCGGGCAGCTTCGGGGACATGGCCGTGTTTTCCTTCCACTCGCACAAAAACCTGACAACCCTGGGCGAAGGCGGCATGCTCTATGTGCGCGACCCGGAGCTGGCCGCCGTGACGCCCGCCCTGCGCCACAACGGGCACTGCGCCTACGGCTTCGAGCGCCCGGACTACTGGAAGCCGGCCATGGGCAATGTGGATGTGCCCATGCTGGGCGGCGACATGCTCATGCCCAACAACTACTGCCTGGGCGAAGTGGAATGCGCGCTGGGCGCGAAACTGCTGGAGCGCATCGACCGGATCAACGACGAAAAGCGGGCCCGCGCCCTGCGCTTCATAGACGCTCTGGCCGACTTTCCCGAGCTGGAATTTCACCGCGTGGACAACCGCCGCCACAATTACCATCTGCTGACCGCGCGCATGACCGCCGGCCCGGAGATGCGCGACCGCTTCATGCGCGCCATGTTTGAAGAAAAAGGCGTCAAATGCGTGGCGCAGTATATTCCGCTTGACCGCTACGACTATTATCGGCGTCTGGGCTATGGCGCGGCGCATTGCCCCAATGCGGACGCCTTTTTTGACAGCATGGTTTCCTTCCCCTTCCAGCACTGGCTGAGCGAGGAGGATTTCAACTATATGCTGACGGCCACGCGCGAGGTTCTGACCGCATTGCGCCGGGGGTAGGGCCACGGTGAAAGAACGCTGCATCGTCATTCCGGCCGTCAAGAAAAACGCTGTCATCCCCGACCAGCTGGTCAAAAAGCTGGCCGGGGTCACGCTGATGGAGCGGGCCATCCACACGGCGCGCGCCGTGGCGCCCGGCGAGGACATCATCGCGCTCACCGACAGTCAGGAAATTTCGCTGATCTGCGAACGGGCGGGCGTGGGCTTTCACCGGAACAAGGACCTGCGCTTCACCAGTCTGGACATTGTGACCGAGATGCGCGACCTGCTGGACGAACTGGCCGGGCGCTACGAGCATTGCATCATTCTGCGCGCCTCCTGTCCGCTGCTGACCTGGGTGGATGTGGAAGACGCCTGGAAAAAATATCTGGAGGCCGGAGCCGACAGTCTGATCACGGTGAAGAGCGTGCGTCAGCGCATCTGGAATGTGCGCGGCGACAGCCTGGAAAGCCTGCTGCACAGCGCCGGCGGCGCGGACGGCGGCGAGGAACGGTTTCTGGTGGAAAGCCGGGCTCTGATCATTCTGCGCTTGGCCCTGCTGCGGGAAGGCGCGGGAACGGACGCCGCCCCGGCCCCTCTCCGGCCTCCGATCCGGCGTTCCGGCAAAATTATCCCCTATTTTCTCAATGATCGGTCCATTGAAATCCAGTCTTATCAGGACTGGTGGATCTGTGAGCGCCTGCTGCGGCGGCGGCATGTGGTTTTTGTGGTGGCCGGTTATCCGGCCATCGGCATGGGGCACGTCTTTCGCGCCCTCATGCTGGCCCACGAAATCACCAGCCACAAAATCACCTTTGTCTGCACCCGTGAAAGCGAACTGGCAGTGGAAAGCGTCGCCCGCAAGGAATACCGCATCGTCCGCCAGGGAGACGAAGACCTGGCCCATACGGTGCTGGCCCTGCGCCCTGACCTGGTGGTCAACGACTTTCTGAATACCGGCACAGCCTATATGGAGAGCCTGCGCGCGAGCGGCGCGCGTTGCGTCAACTTTGAGGACGAGGGGCCGGGCGCGGAACTGGCCCACCTGGTGGTCAACGCTCTGTACGAAAGCGGCCAGAGCACGGAGCGCCTGCGCTGCGGGCCGGACTATTTCTGCCTGCGCGACGAATTCGTGGGCGCGACGCGCAACCCTCTGCGGCCTGAAACGCGCACCGTGCTGATCACCTTCGGCGGCACGGATCAGCGGGACTGCTCGCGCCGGGCGCTGGACATCATCGAACCCATTTGCCGGGCCTACGGCATCGCCATCCGGGTGGTGGCCGGGCCGGGCTACGCCCACAAGGAATCCATGGAGGCCCACTTGCGCGCGCTGGAAAATCCCCTGGTGAGCTTCACCTGGGCCACCAACGTCATGAGCCGCATGATGGAAGGGGCGGACCTGGCCATCTGTTCGGCCGGACGCACGGTCTACGAGTTGGCGCACATGCGCGTGCCCGGCATGGTGCTGGCCCACCACGAACGCGAGGCGCGGCACACCTTTGCCCGGCCACGCAACGGCTTTGCCTTTCTGGGCCTCATGGACCGCGTGGATGATGCGAAAATTCGCAACGTCTTTCTGGCCATGCTCAAGCAGAACCGGCGGGCGCGCTTCTGGGCGCGCCAGAACCGGCTGAACTTCACGGCCAACAAGGCGCGGGTGGTGGATCTTATGCTGAACCTGCTGGACAGGGACGAGGCATAAGCGCCACGGCCCAATGCGGCGCGTTGGTCAGCGCCCCGCGCATGTTCCGTTTTCGCCCCGCCTCTGGCCGACCCGCGCCGGGAAAAGCCGGATGTTCCTGAATTTCCGGGTTGTGAGCGGCGTCCGCCTTCCGCCCGACGCGTTTCAAAGTCAAAAAATTCCCATCCATCCAGTCGCGCAGCTCAGAGAAATGCGGCAAGCCGGCCAGCAGCGCCATGTCGCGCTTGCATTACAATACGCCCAGGCTCACGCTTTTGGCGGCGACGCCGCGGAGTTCTGCGAACAAGCCGAGAGCCAATCAGGGCATGCTGCCGCCGCGCCCTTGTCGAGCGGGAGAAGCCGCTCAGTGACAGAGGGCAAGAGCGGCCTCATATACCGAGCGTATTCTCCGTTCAAGGACAACGGTGCCCATTCTTTCCATCGGCTATTCGGCCGAAAATTTTTTCGAGACGCTGCTTCCATACCAAAATACCGGACGGGCCGTGGGCCATCTGTGCTTTCCCGGACAGGGCGGCAAGTTCGACAAGATCGCCCGGCTGCTCGGCATCAAGGGGTATCGGCTTGAGGTGGAGGATCGGGATGAGCTGGACGATGCCCTGGACGAGGCGCGCAGGCTCGGCATTGAGCTGCTCATCGGCGGCATCGGGCTCATCGGCCGCGCGCGGAAAAAGGGCTTTCAGGGCATCCCCCTGCTGGCGGAAAACCGCGAGGTGGTCTGGCAGACCTTCGCGGACGCCAGGTCCATGCTCGCCATCCACAGCATCAGCGCGGCGCGCAATGACTTCATCCGCACCATTCTGGACACCAATCCCAATATCATCATGTATTGCGACGCCGATCTGACCATCACCTACGCCAATGCTTCCGCCGCCCAGACCTTTGCCGCCGTTGCCTCGGACCTGACCGGCACGGCGCTCTCCGAGCTTTTCCCCGACATTGACCCTGGCTGCTGCTTTGCCTGTCCGGGCGAGCGTTGCGAGCCGACCCTGCTCACGGACGCCCTGGGACGGGAATTTCTTTTTGAACAGCGCAAAATCACCATTCAAAACGATCTGCACGGCTTCATCGTGTCACTCAGCACGGTGGCCGATATCCAGAAAAAGGAGCGCAAGGTGCGCCAGAAACATCTGGTGCGCGAATTGCGTTCCGTCTTCACCCTAGAGGACATCCTCGGCGAAAGCGCGGCCCTGCGCGAGACGCGCAACCGCGCGGCGCGTTTCGCCGCCAGCGAGGCGCCGGTGCTCATTGTGGGCGAAACCGGCACCGGCAAGGAGATGTTTGCGCAGGGCATCCATGCCCAAAGCGCCAGGGCGCAGGCGCCGTTCATTTCCATCAACTGCGCTTCGCTCTCGGAGCATCTCCTGGAAAGCGAGCTTTTTGGGTATGAGGAGGGCGCGTTCACCAGTGCCCGTCGTGGCGGAAAGCCCGGCCTTTTTGAGTTGGCGGACAAAGGAACCCTCTTTCTTGACGAGATCGGCGAAATGGCGCCCGCGGTGCAGGCGCGGCTTCTGCGCGTGCTTCAGGATAAGGTGGTCACCCGGCTTGGGGGAGCGCATTTCGTAGCCGTGGATGTGCGCGTGATCTGCGCCACCAACCGCAACCTGCTGCACATGATGCGCGCCGGGACGTTTCGCGCGGATCTGTTCTATCGCATCAATACGCTCATTCTTGTTCTTCCGCCCCTCGAACGACGCGAGGACGATGCGGCTCTTATCGCGCGTTCCTGGGCCGCCAAAGTAGGAGCGCGCCTTTCAGCCGACGCCCTGGAAGCGTTACGCCGCCGCACCTGGCACGGCAATGTGCGCGAAATGCTTCATGTGCTGGAGCGGGCACACACCATGTGCTCCGGCGCGCTTATCAGGGAGAGGGATCTGCTGTCGGACGAAGCGTTGCTGACAGGCAGTACGGGGCGGGGAGAAACGCGGAACGACCCGGGGAACACAGCGGAAGGCGAGGAGCTTGTGGCCGCGCTGCAGCGGCACCATTGGCACAGGGGCAGAACCGCGGCGGCGCTGGGCATTTCCCGCGCCACCCTCTGGAAACGGATGCGCCGTCTTGGCCTTGTATCCGCCGGGAGCATCAGATAATATCGCAAAATTACAAGAAGTTTGCGCGATATTTCTGATTGGTTTTGGAAAAACATGCAAGCTCACTGTCAGGCGAGTAAAGGCTTGTTGGCCGCCCTGAAAGGGATAACAGTCTGTTTATTATACTTTTTGGGGATATGAAGAACTGGCGCTCCGTGGCGGAACCTGCCCCAGATTATGGGGATTGAAAAAATTCTCATCGCCGATTTTGTCGCTGGAAAGATCGCGGAGTTTGGGAGCGTCTTCTGGAAGCGATCATTGCTGAGCCTGATTTTGAATGGCTTATGATAGATACAAGCCACCGCAAAACTTATCCGCCATATATACTGGCAGTGCTCGTAAAATGCGACTCCCGATCGAACTTCCGGCGGCATCGGCATGCCCTTGCGCGACATGACGTTTGACCGGGCAATGAGCGGGGCGGAAAATCCGCGCAAGCCCGGCGGCCCTGTTTGAGTCGGGGCGAAGACTTGCGCAAAGAGCGCCGACATGCGAAAATAAGGCCGCCCTGTCAGAAATACTGTCACCGGGGCAAACAAGGAGTAAGCATGTACAAGAAAATTCTTTTGCCGGTGAGCGGCAAAAAACACGGCCAGCGCGCCCAGAAGGCGCTCAAGCACGCCATGGGCCTGTGCTCCGGCGAGATCATCCTGCTGCACGCCACGGAGCCGCTGTCGCAGATTGTGGGCGGCGAAGCCCATGCCGAGATGAAACGCGAGGAAGCCGCCAAGGGTCTGACCCTGCTTTGCCCGCACATTGAAACGCTGGAAAAGGCCGGAATCAGCTTCCGCACCCGCGTGGAAGAAGGCAACCCGGCTGAAGCCATCGTGCGCGTGGCCCATGAGGAGAACGCGGACCTGATCGTCATGTTCACCGACGGGCGCGACGGTCTGGGCGATATGCTGATTGGCTCCATTACCGAGCGCGTGCTGCGCAATACGGATGTCGCTCTTCTGGCCGTGCGTCATTCGGCTGAGCGATGAGCAATGAACCTCGTCGTTCATTGGCGACATGTCCCCAAACATGAATTGTGCTGATACGGCGTCGCGACGGCGGCGTGGCCGCGCCTGTCGCCCGCTCCGGCCCGCCGGCGGCGACGGCGCGAAAACGGTGCGCGCCCCGTGATGCTTTTGCTGGAAACGCTGGCCCTGCTGGCGGCGCACGTTCTTTCCTGGGTGGCGGTTTGTCATGCCCTGCTGACCAAGCGCGATCCGCGCTCGGCCCTGGGCTGGATCGTCACGGCCCTGCTGCTGCCCGTGCTGGGGCCGTTGCTCTATATGCTTTTCGGCATCAGTCGCGCCCAGAGCCGGGCCGAAAAAATCATGCGCCAGCGGGCCGCCCGGGAGCCGGAATACGCGCACCCGGCCTGCCCCGCGGAGCCGCCGGAACGGGTGCCGGAACATATTGTCCGCATGGCGCATCTGGGCCACAGCCTGACCCATCAGCATCTTTGCGGCGGCAATGCGCTCAGCCCCCTGCTCAACGGCGACGAGGCCTACCCGGCCATGCTGGACGCCATAAACGCGGCGCGCAGCCATGTGTTTCTGGCTACCTACATCTTTAACGCCGGGCATACAGGCTCGGCCTTTATTGAAGCGCTGAGCGCCGCCGCCGCGCGCGGCGTGGATGTGCGCGTGCTGGTGGACGGCATCGGCGCGCTTTACTCCTGGCGCAAACCCTGGAAAAAACTCGCGGCTCGGGGCGTCAAGGCGGCGCTGTTCCTGCCGCCCAAGCTCCTGCCGCCCAATCTGGGCATCAATCTGCGCAACCACCGCAAGGTTCTGGTCTGTGACGACATGGGCTTTACCGGCGGCATGAACATTTCCGACGACAATATTCAGAGCGGCCGGAAAAGCTGCGTGCGCGACATGCATTTTCGCTGTCTGGGGCCCATCGTCAATCATTTGCGGCGCGCCTTCCTGCTCAACTGGGGCTTCTGCACCGGCGAATACACGCCGTTGCCGCCCGGCTCCTGCCAGGCCAGAGGCAAAAGCCACTGCCGCATCGTCATGGACGGCCCCGGCAACGATACGGATACGCTCAACGACCTTTTTTGCGGTGCCGTCAACGAGGCACGGCGCAGCGTGCGGATCATGACTCCGTACTTCCTGCCCACGCATGAGCTCACGGCCAGCCTGCGCTCGGCGGGTCAGCGCGGCGTGGATGTGCGCGTGACGCTTCCGGCCAGAAACAACCTGCCCTATGTGCATTGGGCCACCTTTCGCCTGCTGCCGACGCTGCTCAACGCCGGCGTGCGGATATGGCATCAGCCGCCGCCCTTCACCCATACCAAGCTGCTGGCCGTGGACGGTTATTACAGCCAGATCGGCTCGGCCAATCTGGACGCCCGCAGCCTGCGCCTGAATTTTGAGCTGAATATGGAAGTTTTTGACCCGGAGTTTCATGATCTGCTGGCCGGGCATATGGACGAAGCCATCAGCCTCGGCCATGAAATCACGCTCGACACTCTGAAACGCCAGTCTCTGCCGGTCAAGCTGCGCAACGCGGCCTGCTGGATTTTTTCGCCCTATCTGTAGCCCGGGGCGCTTGCGGCCCCCGTTTCTTCTTCAAAATGTCCCTGTGGCATGCCGGATTCCCGCCGCCGCGCGCCATCATGTCCCGGCTGTAGCCGGCGCAGGAGCCGAGCCTGACGCCTTGCCCCTCAGGGCCGCGATGGCTTCCACGCGGCCCGGCGCGGGCATGCGGCAGCGCCCGCCCAATCCATAATAACGGCCCGCACAGGCCCGATATGGGCTGTGCGGCGCAAAAAGGGCTTCATGCGGCGTCCCCGCCCTGAGGGCGGGGACGCGTTGCGTCAGTCAGATGTGGGGGAAGTACTTCTTGTCCAGCTTTTCGTACTTGGGCAGGAAGCGGGTGGGCAGCGCCAGAGCGTCGCGGCGGAAGGGCGGCGCAAGGCGTGTGCCGTCGGTCATGATTTCGATGACGGCCGGGCGGCGGTTCTTATAGGCGGTTTCCAGCGCGTTGGCCAGGTCGGCCTGGGTATTGACGGTATAGCCGTCGGCGCCCATGGCTTCGGCGATCTTGGCGTAGGATTTGGACCAGATGTCCGCGCCCACAAAACGGTTATTGTAGAAGTCCACCTGATTCTTCTTTTCCGCGCACCAGGCCCCGTTGTTGTACACGGTGGCAATGACCGGCAGGTTGAACTGGCAGGCGGTGGGCACTTCAAACAGGCTCATGCCCCAGGCGCCGTCGCCGGCGATGGAGACTACCGGCTTGTCCGGGCAGGCGAGCTGCGCGCCCAGAGCGGCCTGATAGGCAAAGCCGGTGTTGCCGAAGGTCAGCGTGGCGATATCGCGTTTCGGATTACGGAAGCGCAGGTAGCTGTTGGCCGTGGAGGATGTGTTGCCGATGTCGGTGGTGGCGATGGCGTCATTGTCGTAAATGAACTTGCCGACCACTTCCAGGGCCTTGCGGGGATGCAGGCGGCCTTCCATCACGGGCTCGTTGGCGATCTCGTCGATTTCTTTCCGCCAGATGGCCAGCTCTTCCTTGACCTTGTTGGCAACGGCGGTGATGTCCTTCTTGGGCATGGCGTCACGCAGTTGCTTGTACAGCTCTTCGGAGGCGTCCCTGGCGTCGGCGCACAGGCCCACGGTGATGGGGTGGGTCTTGGCGATGTGCATGGGGTTGATGTCGATCTGGACAATCTTGGCCGTCTTGGGGAAGTAGTTGATGCCGTCCTGGGGCAGAGTGCCAAAGTAGGACAGGCGGCTGCCGATGGCCAGGATGACGTCGGCCTTTTCCATAAGGCGCATGGCGGCATGGGAGCCCATGTAGCCGATGGGGCCGCACCACAGCGGATGATCCGCCGGGAAGGCGTCGTTGTGCAGGTAGCTGCAGGCCACGGGCGCGCCGATGTGCTCGGCCAGGGCTTTCACCGTCTCCACGCAGTCGGCGTCCACCACGCCGCGACCGGCCACAATCACGGGGTTTTTGGCGTTCCTGAGCACTTCAACGGCGTGCTTGAACATTTCCGGGTTGCCGATGCCGCCGGGGGCGACGCGGTACTGGGAGGGTTTCAGAATTTCTTCATTGAGCTCGCCGTAGAAGTAGTCGCGGGGCACGTCCACCAGCACGGGGCCGCGCATGGCGTAGGCGGCGCGGAAAGCGGTGCGCAGAATGTCGCCGGCGCGGTTGGGGTGCGGCACGCGCAGGGAAGCCTTGGTGATGGGCTTGAACAGGTTCCAGGTATCGCATTCCTGAAAGCCGTCCCAGCCCACGGAGGCGGAACCGGCGCTGGGCGAAATGATGATCATGGGAGTGTGGGCCATGTTGGCGGTGGCCACGGCGGTCACATAGTTGGTGATGCCGGGGCCGTTCTGGCCGATGACCACGCCGGCCTTGCCGGTCATGCGGCAGAAGGCGTCTTCCATGTGACCGGCGGTCTGCTCGTGACGCACGGAGATGAAGTCGATGCCCGCGGCCGGAAAGAGATCCAGCAGATCCATGTAGGCGGAACCGAGAATGCCGCTGACGTGTTTGACGCCTTCTTCCACCAGAACTTCGGCCATCGCCTCGCTGGGAGTCATTTTAGGCATGGGCGCTCCTTTGCTTTCGCGCTGTTTGAATGCTTGCGATTCGTGGCCGCTGCCCCTTTTGCCCCTTGCCGCGGCATGTCGGAGAAAGCGGCAAAAGAAAAGAGCGGCCACTGGGCCTTGAGAACACATAATTTGTGATGAAGTCAGCAAATTGCGTGCCGGTGGAATTGATTTTATATCCTATTATAATATATGATTTTTTTGATAACTTTAGGCTGACTTGCGTCAGAAGACTCCAAAAAGCGTCCGGATATTCATACACTGTCCGTCAGAACTGTCCGAAATTTCAAACACTCTGACAGCGCTCGGAGCTTTTTAGGCTCAAACCTTGCTAAAAAATGCGTTATGGCTTTTGTTTGTCGGTAAAAAAGGGAGATTTTCGCGCTCGCCGTCCGAAACGCAGCGAAGGGCGGGGGCTGTCGGCACAAGAACCCAAAAAACAGGCATTTTTTGCGCCGACAGGCAAATGGGCGCTTTGGGGAGGGAGCGTACTCATGCACATGACCGACAAAAATCGCGCGGTGACGCGGCCAGCGCGAAAAAGGCCGTTTTTGACGGGTAATTGTGGCGGAACACAACCAGCGACACCCCTGACCAACAGCCCATTGACAGGGTCTGACCCGAACAAGGCCCGGGGGAGCAAAGCGGGCCGATGCCAGGCGCAAAGGCTGTCCGGCCGCTTCTACGGGGTTCGTTTTTTCCCGGGAAGCGACATCCACAACAAGCCTCCGGCGATGCACGCGCAGGTCGCTCCCATAATGCACAGCACCCAGACAGGGTGCAGGACATGGGAAAGCGCCTTGTACAGCGCCGCCACAAGAAAAGCCAGCGCCGCCGCGCCGAAGAGCAGGCCCAGCGCAAACAGCAGCGCCATGCGCAGAGTGCGCAGGATATTGCGCCGCAAAAGCCGCCCTTCGGCCTCAAGCAGGCCCAAAAAGCTGATGATGAGTTCAGTGATATCCTTCACGGGCTATCTTACCTGTGCCTGCGGGACACCCGGCAAACCGCGCGGCCCGCGCCAGGGGCGGCGCAGAAGAAAACTCCCGCCTTTTTCGCTGATGGTTTTTCGCCAGTGATTCCACCTGATCGCCCAGCGCGCCGGCTTCATTGCGCGCTTTCCGCGCTTGCCTTGTATTTCGGGCACAGCTGCATGTTTCGCCGGGCGGCGTCCGATGGTTAGCCCATTGTCGCGCGCATTGCAAATCGGCGAAAAGTCTCTTCCATTGCGGCGCGCCGGTGCGGGGCCATTGTCAAAAGATGCGAAAGCGGCCCGTGACGTTCAGCCACGGGCCGCGATCATATCCGCCCGGAAGCGGAGAGGGCTGGCCGCGCTGCCAGCTCTTGCAGCCGGCGGAACGTTTTCAATGCAAAAAATGTCCTATTTCACGGAGGGCAGCACCGCCCCCCCGTATTTCTTTTTCATGAAGTCGGCCACTTCGGGGCTGGTGAGGGCCTTGTACAGGGCCTGAAGCTCAGGACGCTTTTCGTCCCCCGCGCGGATGGCCAGCACATTGGCATAGGTGGCGGCGGCCATGGAGTCGGCGGCTTCCACGGCCAGGGCGTCGGCCACTTTCAGGCCGCCAAGAATGGCGTAATTGCCGTTGATGATGGCGATATCCACATCAGGCAGCGAGCGCACCAGCTGGGCGGCCTCGATTTCCTCAATCCTGAGTTTTTTGGGGTTTTCCACAATGTCGCGGCGGGTGGCGGTCAGGCCGGCGTCCTTTTTCAGCGTGACAAGGCCCTCGTCCTGCATGAGCAGCAGGGCGCGGCCCTCGTTGGTGGCGTCATTGGGCACGGCCACCATTGCGCCGTCCCTGAGGTTCTTGAGGCTCTTGCTCTTGCCCGCGTAAATGCCGAAAGGCTCATAGTGCACCGGCCCCAGGGAGCCGAGGTTGACGCCTTTCTGGGCGTTGAAGTCGTCCAGATAGGGTTTGTGCTGGAAGTAGTTGGCGTCCAGCTCCTTGCTGTCCAGAGCCATATTGGGCTGCACATAGTCGGAATATTCCACGATCTTGAGTTCATAGCCCTGCGGCTTGAGCAGCTTGGCGGCTTCGGCGAGGATTTCCGCATGGGGTGTGGGGGAGGCCCCCACCGTGATGGTGGCGGCGGCCTGCGCGACGCCGGTCAGCGCAAGCGCGCCCAGCAGGGCGACGAACGTCAGAAGCAGTTTTTTCATGGATGCTGTCCTTGTGTAAAAGGTTGAAAGCGTGGAGCCGCGCGGAGCGGGGGGCTACGAGCCGCGCTTGTCGCTGCGGCGCGTGGCCCAGTTGCCGAAACTCTGGAAGGCCTGCACGATGATGATCAGCAGCGCCACCGTGATGATCATGATGTCGGTCTGATAACGGTTGTAGCCGTACATGATGGCCAGCTTGCCCAGCCCGCCGCCGCCCACGGCCCCGGACATGGCCGAATAGCCGAGAATGGTGATGGCGGATACGGCGCTGCCGTTGATCAGCGAGGGCCGCGCTTCGGGCAGCAGAACCTTGACGATGATCTGCCAGGCGCTGGCGCCCATGCTTTGGGCCACCTCCACCACGCCATTGTCCACTTCCAGCAGGGAGGATTCCACCAGGCGGGCCACAAAGGGCGCGGCGGCCAGCACCAGCGGCACCACGGTGGCGTTGTTGCCTATGGTGGTGCCCACCAGAAAGCGCGTGAAGGGAATGACCGCGATCATCAGAATCAGAAAGGGGAAAGAGCGCGTGAGGTTCACCACCACATCCAGCACGCTGTACACGAAGGCGTTGGGGCGGATGCCGTCCCTGCGGCAGGCGACCAGCGTCACGCCCATGACCATGCCGAAAACATAGGAAAAAAATGTGGCGACCACAGTCATGTAGAGCGTGTCCCACACGCCCACAAGCAGCATTTCAATCGTCTGCTGGTCAAACATGCTTCATCTCCTCCAGCATGATGGAGCGCGCTTTGGCATAGGCCATGATCCGCGCGCGGGATTCCTCCCGGTCGGGCAGTTGCAGCACCATCTGGCCAAAAGCCACGCCGTTGATGTCGCGGGTGTCGGCGTACATGATGTTCACCGGACAGCCGCATTCCAGCACCATGTTGGCGATGACCGGCTCAAAGGAGGAGCGCCCGTTGAAAATCAGGCGGTACAGATGGGGCTGCGGCAGCCTGCGCAGGGCGTCAGGCAGCACCAGACGGCGGGCCGCCTCGGTTTGCGGATGAAAAAAGACCTCTTCCACCAGGCCCTGCTCGACGATGACGCCCTTGCTGATGATGGCCACATGGCTGCATATCTTTTCAATGACGCTCATTTCATGGGTGATGACCACGGCCGTGATGCCGAGCTGGGTGTTGATGTCCTTGATGAGCGCGAGAATGGAATCCGTGGTGGCCGGGTCCAGCGCCGAGGTGGCCTCGTCGCAGAGCAGCACGCGCGGCCTGGTGGCCAGGGCGCGGGCAATGGCCACGCGCTGCTTCTGGCCGCCGGAAAGCTGGGAGGGGTAGGCGTGCATGCGGTTGACCAGACCCACCATTTCCAGCAGCTCCTCGGCCCGTTTGCGGCTTTCCTCTCCGGGCGCGCCCGTCAGTTCCAGAGGAAAGCAGACATTCTGCAGGGCCGTGCGCTGCATGAGCAGGTTGAACTGCTGAAAAATCATGCCCATGGAGCGCCGGACCTCGCGCAGCGCGGCGTCGGACAGACGGCAGAGGTCTCTGCCTTCAAAGAAGACGCTGCCGCCCGTGGGGCGCTCCAGCATGTTGATGCAGCGCACCAGGGTGGATTTGCCCGCGCCGCTTTTGCCGATAATGCCGAAAATCTCCCCCCGGCCGATGGCAAGATCAATGCCGCGCAGGGCGAATACATCGGTATTTTTGCCGGAAAAGCGTTTTTCCAGCCCTTCTATACTGATAATGGGATCGTCAGCCATAGTGCCTCCGCCGTGGCGCTGCCGTTCCGGAAAACGGGAGCGCGCAGCCCCGTCGGAATGGAGCGAGCAGAATAGCATATTTCGCCGCGGGCGCAAAGAGGCGACGGGGCGCTTCCGGCCCCCCGCCGCGCTTCGCAAGGCAAAAGAAAGACGCCTTTCTACCGCACCCGCAGCAGCTCTCCGGCTTCGCGGGTCAGCGGAATCAGGTCGTCCGGCCCCAGCAGATTCACGTCAAACTTGCGGTTCAGGGCCGCGAAATGGCGCAGCCCCAGGGCAATGCGGTTGAGATAGGAGAACACGCCGATGGCCCCGGCGGAAAAACTGTCCGCCTTCTTGCCGTAAATGTGCCTGAGGTCCGGCAGATCCGCGAAAAGCTCTTCCCTGCTCTCTCCGAACTTTTTGAGATGCGCGGGCGTGTGGCCCACCGCCACGAGTTCGCCCACCTTTTTGGCGCTGTTGGCGGCGGCCATGGCCGCGCGGCAGAGGCCCACAGCCTGAAAATGCGGCGCGCCCAGCGCCAGCGCCTTGAATACCTGATCCTCGGTGGCGAAGCCGCCGGCAATGACCAGGGAGGGCGGCTCCAGACCCTCCCTGCGCAGGCGGCTCGCTATGCCGCAGACCACGCTTTGCAGGGGCGCGGCGGGCAGCCCCCATTCATTCATCATCTTGCAGGGGCTGTAGCCCGAACCGCCGCCCGCGCCGTCAAAGGTGACCACATCCACTTCCGCCGCCGCAGCCATGCGCAGCACGCGTTCAATATCCACGGGGTCAAAGCCGGTCATCTTGAAGTAGACGTTCTTCAGGCCCATGTCCCGCAGGCGGGCGATGCGCGGGATCAGGCATTCCTCATCCCACATGGGCAGACGGCCGTAAACATAGAAATTCGGCGCTTCGCCCCGCTCCGCCGCGGCCCGGATGGCCGGGTCGGTCGGGTCAGGGTGCACCAGGGCCCCGGCCTCTTTTTTTTGCAGGGCGGCCGCATAATCCTTGAGCCGGCTTACGGGCTGGGTGCCCTTGGCGGACTGGCCAAACTTGAATTCAATGGCCTCCGCCCCGCAATGGCTGATGGCGTATTCGGGCAGGCCCTGGGCGTCCTCTTCAAAATTGGCCTGCAGGACTATCTGGCCGTAGCCCCGATAATAGCGGCGGAAGGCGTCCATAATTTCATTCAGGTAGGGAAATTCCGCAATTTTTCCGTCGCGCGTCTTCAGCGCGGGATCTTTGGAAGGCGAACCCTCGCCGATGACGCAGCACACCCCGGCCATGGCGGCCCCGGCAAAATAATCCTGCCAGTTCATTTTCAGCAGGGCGGGCAGCAGCACGGGCAGGGCGATTTTGACCGGATGCCGCCGCCCCAGCGCGCGCTCAAGGCTGACGTTGAAAATGGCCGCCTGATCCGCCCCGGCCGGGACGCCCCGCGCCCCGAAGACGCGCCCGTTGATGTTGAAGTGGGAATAGTCCAGCGGATAATCCTTTTCCGAGGCGATCTGGTTGTTGCCCGTGGTGGTGGGGTAAACGCTTTGCGCGCCCAGCACGGCGGACAGCCCGATTTCGCAAGTGCCGGGGCAGTCGGCGTCGCAGAAGGCGCACATGCCGCTTTGCGGCGACAGGCTGCGGCTGCGGTTTTTGGTTTCGTTAAAGCTGGAAGCGATGCCGGGATGAAAGGACATGGCGCGTCTCCTTGCGGTTGGGGGAAGAGAAATGCGGCTCGCGACGCGAAAGGCAGCATACGCTATCTTTTCCTTACAGGAAACCGGGGTTTTGGCGAAATTACCCGGAATTTCAGCCTGCTACTCCCCTTCCCGCCTGGGCGGCTTGCCCGCCCGCCGTCCCGGCGGGCGGGGGCCGGCGGCCATTTCGGCTTCAATCAGGTGCACAAGTTCCGCCGCCCCCATGCGCAAAGCCGAGGCTATATGCATTATGGCGGTCAGCGAGCCGCACTGGATGCCGCGCTCCATGCCGGAGATGTAGTCTTCGGAAAGCCCGGCCAGGCCGGCCAGCTGGCCTTGCGAAAGACCGGCCCTGCGCCGCAGACGACGAACCACGGCAGCCGTCGCCCAGTGCAATGTGGGAATCTTTTCCATAGCTGAACCATAGCGCGGCCCTTGACAGAATATCCGTATGATTATACGGATATTAATCAGGCGGACATGAACTTCAAACCGGCATTGGCCGCAGTGCGCCCGGCTGAAAACGCGCGCCGCGAACAGGCCCGCCAGCGAAAATCGGATGTTCCGCCTGACGGGGTGCGAGCTTCCGCGCGGATTCGGGCAACTCCGCGTCATTGCATGACGCCAGGGCGCGGCATTCCGGGCCGCCGGGCGTGCCGCCGCGATATTTCAGACAAACCCGCAATGCGCGAAGCGGGCGTTGCGCGGACCTGGCAATGCAGACGCGCTTCTGCTCCCTTCATGGGCGCATCGAGATCATGACTTGCATAAAGGGCTAATGTTCTATAAAAATGCTGATGCAACTGAAAGGGTTGCGGAGAAAGATGGCATAGCGAACCTTTTGCGCAGAACTCTGGTCCGCTGGAACAGAACACCACAACAAGGATTTATCCATGTCCACGCAGCCGGTCGCATGCCTTATCCCGCTGACCTCCAGTGAGCCGCTCTGGGAATGGGACATTGCCTCGGACACTCTTTTTCTGAGTCTGGGCGCGTGCAGCCTCCTGAAGCTGCCCAGCGCGCCCGCAAGCATGGCGCATTTTCTCGAACATATTCCGCCCCGCGCGCTGCCCCGGCTCAGCAAACTGCGCGAAGGCGTGCTCAGCGGTCTGGCCGGTTCCAGCCTGCAATGCGATTATCTCTTCAACAATACTCAGATTCAGGAGCACATGCTGGTTCTGAGCCGCCATGAAAACGGCCGGGCCACCAGGGCCATCGGTCGGTATGACGTCGTCCCGTCCCGGCCGGCGGTCAAGGCCGAAGCCTTTTTCGGGGAGCGGCAGGATGTTCTGCCTGATGTGGGCATCTGGCTGTACTCCATCACCAACAAGTGCGTCTGGCGGGACAGCGCCTGCGCGGCTCTGCTGGGCGCTCCGGCATCGAAAAGCTGCTTCATCGCCCATGACGCCAGTCTGCCGAACGTTCACCCCGAAGATAAAGAAGCCCTGCACCAGGGCTATCGCCTGTTGATTGAACGGAAGTCCCAGGGCGACAGCCGGGACGACATCGTCAGAATTCTGTCTGGCGGCGGGCAGTATGAGCACATGCTTCTGCGCGGTTCCGTGCTGGAGCGCGACAGTCACGGCCAGGCCACGTTGCTGGCCGGCACCCTGCAGCACGCGAAAAGCGCGGCCCTCCATAACCTGTATTTCTCGGAAGGCCGCCTGAGTTACGTCCTGGAAGCCGTGGGCGACGGCCTGTGGGAATGGAACCTGCAAAACAATCGAATGCATTGCAACCCCCGCTATCTGACCATGCTCGGCTATACGCGGGAGGAATTCCCCTTCACGGTCAATTCCTGGAAAGAAAAAATTCATCCAGACGACTGCGAAAAGATCGTCAACAGCCATCTGGCCATGATAGCTTCGCCGAGTCATGGCGATTCCATTGAATGCACCTACCGCATGCGGCGCGCCGACGGCAGCTGGGTATGGATTTTCCGGCGCGGTTGCGTGACCTCGCGGGATGCCGACGGACGGGCGCGCTATATGGTGGGTTTCATCACCAATATTACCTCGGTTCAGAACGAGAGGGACAAGCTGGAGGATATGGTCAAAAATGACGCGCTCACCAGCTTGCGCAGTCGGAGTTACTGCAATCTGGAGATCGAACGTATTGAACGGGAGGGCATACGGCCGGTCTGCGTGATCTACAGCGACATCACCGGTCTGAAGATGATCAACGACAATCTGGGTCATAGCGCCGGCGATGCGGTGCTGTCGGAGGCCGCCACGCTGTTGCGCAAAAACCTGCGGGCCTCGGATTGCGTGGCGCGCATGGGCGGGGACGAATTTGTGGTGCTGCTGCCGCACTGCGCGCCAGGCGATGGTCTCAAAAAGCTCAAAGCCATTGAAGACTGCTTTATTGAACGCAACCGGCATACCAGGCGTCTGCCCATTCTGGCGTCCTTCGGGCTGGCCCACAGTGAAAGCCTGGACACGCCTTTGGCCAAGGCCCTGGTGCAGGCGGATACATGCATGCTGCGCAAAAAGAAAGCCCAGCGCGAATCAGCGCAACAGCAGCTCAAGAGCTGGATTGAGGCTCATACCGGCAAAAGCGTCAGCGACGACGACCGCCTTCCCTCCAGATAAGTCTTTCTCTCACGCCGCCCTGTCCGCCGGGCCCCGTCGGCCTCTGCCCGGCGCCTGGCCCGTGTTCATGGCCCGGATCGCGGGCCTCGCCAAACAGTGTGAAAGCGCGCGAACGCGAACATTCCGCACCGTTTCTCCCCGCTTCAGTCAGGCCCGCAGCAGCAGTCGGGCGCACAGGCCCCCGCCCGCCCTGTTGAACAGGGCAAGATCGCCGTTATTCAGGCGCGCCGTGGCCCTGGCAATGGACAGGCCCAGACCGCAGCCGCCGGTATGACGGGCGCGCGCCGGGTCCAGCCGGTAAAAAGGCTCGAAAACCCGCTGCAATTCCTCTTCGGGAATGCCTGGCCCCCGATCCAGCACGTCGATGCGCAGCCCGTCCGGTTGCCGTTCAAGGCATATTTCCGCGTGGCCCGCATGGCGCAGGGCATTATCCAGCAAGTTTTCCAGGCAGCGGCGCAGGGCCTTCTCCCTGATGGGAAAAGCTTCCGCGCACTGGCCGGAGAAGCGGACATCCTGCCCCATCTCCTGACGGTCCGCCGCCATGCTTTCCAGAAAAGCGGCCATATCCGTGGGTACGGGCGCTTCCCGCGCCGCGGCGTCGCCGGTGAGTTCCGCGCTGCCGGCCATGATGGCGCCCAGGGCGTCCAGGTCCGCCAGCAGCTTGTCCCGCGCCGCCGCCGGGCGCACCTGCTCCACCCGCAGGCGCAGGCGGGTCAGGGGCGTGCGCAGATCGTGCGCCACCGAGGCCAGCATGCGCTCATGCTGGGCCATGGCCGCGCGCACCCGCTCCCGCATGCGGTTGAAGGCCCTGGACGCTTCGCGAACCTCTTCGGGGCCTTCCTCCGGCAGGGGTTCGCGGCATTCCACATCGCGCCCGAAATGCTCGGCGACGGAGGCCAGCCTGTGCAGAGGGCGCACCAGGCGGTGCACCAGCCACAAGGCCAGCGCAATCATGACCAGCGACCCCGCGCTGAGCGTCAGCAGCGCAATATGCGGGGACGGCCCGGCGGCCACGCCGGTCTGGATGAGGGAATACCAGCAGCCGTCATGCAGAAGCACGGCCACCTGGCTCTGATAAATCATGCCGCCGCGCGCCTCGGGGGTAACGGCGCCGTCCACACCGCGCGAAGCGGGAACGCGCCGCACGCTGGTGCGCAGATGGTCGGCCTGAAAGGGCAGGCCGTAAAGGTTGGCCAGGCTGTCCAGCAGGCGGAAGCGCAGGTACAGCGAAAGATCGTCCCCGCTCTGCGCCTCCGGTTCCGGGCCGGCCGTCAGGCGGATATCAAGGGTATCCAGACGCTCCAGGCGACGCACAAGCTCAGCCCGCGCCCCCTGTTCCCGCACATGATCCAGAAGGCGCAGGCACAGGGCCAGAGAACCCGCCTGATCCGCCACTTCGTTGCGGGCGGCCTGCCGGTCTGTAAAAAAGCGCACCGTAAACAGGGTAACCAGATGCAGAAGAAGAAAGGCGGAGACCAGAAGCAGCGCCAGCCGTCCGAAAAGCCCGCCGGGCAGACGCCGGGCCGTCAAGGGGCCTCCCCGCCGCCCTCCGGCAGGGCGGCCGGAAAAACATCCGCGGCCAGCACATAGCCGTCGCCCCTGACCGTCTTGATGATGCGCGCTTCGCGCCCGTTATCCCGCAGGCGGAGCCGCAGCCGGCTGACCTGCACATCTATGCTGCGGTCAAAGGCCGTGGCGTCGCGTCCCTGGGTGTGTTCCAGCAGTTCGTCGCGGCTGAGCACCTGCTGGGGATGCTCCAGAAAAACCCGCAGCAGGCGCAGTTCCGCGCCGCTCAGATGCACCACCACGCCGTCCGGGGCTATCAGCTTTCTGGCCGCGCGATCCAGCAGCCAGCCCGCGAAGCGCAAGGCCCTGGCCGTGGCCGCGCCGCCCCCGCCGGGCGCGCCCGCGCGGCGCAGCACGGTTCGGATGCGCGCCAGCAGTTCGCGCGGTTCAAAGGGCTTGGCCAGATAATCATCCGCCCCCAGTTCCAGCCCCACCACCCGGTTGGTGATATCGCCCAGAGCCGTGAGAAAGATGACCGGCACAGCGGAAAGCGCGCGCAATCGCCTGAACGTCTCATAGCCGTCCGCGCCGGGCAGCATGATGTCCAGCACCGCCAGATCGCAAGGCCTGCCGGACAGCAGACGGAAAAACTCGCGGGCGTCTCCCGCCGTGGAGGCCGCGAAACCGTGACGGCGCAAATAGTCGGACAGAAGCTCCCGGATGTCAGGATCGTCGTCCACCACAAATATATGCTGTTTTCGGGTCATAGTTTGCCAACGCCGCATGGGAAGCGCATTTTTTGCCAGCATAACAGGCGCGTCGGGCAAAGGCGAGTCCCGCTTCTGTAACAAAGTATTGCAAAATTTCACGGCGGCAACACTTTGTTGCCTTTTCCCATGCCGTCCACATATTTCCGGCGACGCGCCGTGCTAGCTTCATCCCGAAATGACCACGGGGAGGAGCAATGCTGACGAAAGTGAAAAACTATGTTCGGGACCGCTGGCCCTTTGGGCATGATCTGGGTATTCCCCCGGCGTCGCTGGAGCGGCTGGTAAGCGCATCCGGGGCCGAGCCCTGGCATCTGTACGCCATTCAGAACCGGAAATGGCGGCGGCATGTCTGTGTCGCCTGCGCATGGCTGGCCGAGGTTCTGCCCGGAAACGCCCTGATCTTTGAACCGGGCTGCGGCAGCGGGGCCAATCTGTTCTGGCTGGCGGCACGCGGCTTCCGCCGTTTGCAGGGCAGTGATCTGAGCCTGGAGGCCCTGCGCCTGTGCCGCGACCTCGCGGAGCTTCAGAAATGCGAAGTGGAGGTCTGGCGTGACGACGGCATGCGACCGTTGCACCCGCCAAAAGGAGCGGACGCCATCATTTCGGTCAACTGGCTCTATCATATCCCCGGCGCGAGCCTGGCGGCCTTTCTCGCCGCCTACCGGCCCAGCCTGCGCGCCGGCGGGCTGATTGCCTGCGATGTGGTGGACAGGGCCTACGACAATGTTCCCGGCAATCATTGGCACAGCGCAGACCTGCGCCTGCCCGAAGCGCGCCGCCGGCCCTCGGAATACACCTTTCGCCTGAGCGCGGCGGAAGTGGAAAGCATTGCGCGGGCAGAAGGCTTTCGGGTGAGGCGTTCCGCCCGCTTTGCCCTGGGGCGCCCGCAGCGCGCGGTCTACCTCCTGCAACGCGTGGAGAGCGCATCGCAATCCATGTGGTTCAGAGGCTTCCCTCCAGGCGCAACAGGCATTTCTTGACTGGCAGCCCGCCGCCATAGCCCACCAGAGAGCCGTCGGCGCCAATGACCCGGTGGCAGGGTATCACAATGGAAATGGGGTTGCGGTTGTTGGCCATGCCCACGGCCCGGCAACCTCCGGGGCAGTTCACAGCCTCGGCGATCTGCCTGTAGCTGCGCGTCTCGCCATAGGGAATGTCGCGCAGCGCCCGCCAGACTCTGTGCTGAAACTCCGTGCCCCGTGGGGCCAGCGGCAGGTCAAAATCCCGCAGGCGACCCTCCAGATAGGCTTCAAGCTGGCGGCGGGCCTCGCGCAGCAGGGGCGTTTCTTCGCTGGCGGCGTCCGCCGCCAGCCAGGCGGGCGGGCCGCCAGCCTCCTTGCGGCCCAGCGCCAGGGCCAGAATGCGACCGTCCTCCTCCAGCAGAGATACGCCGCCGATCAGGGGCAGGTCATAGCGCTGCATGCGTCTCATGCCTCTTCTCCCCGCGCCTGTTCGCCCGTTGCGGATGAGGAAAGCAGAAAGGCAAACAGCATTCCCAGCAGGGCCACCAGGCCCAGGCACTGAATGGCGCGCGGCAGGCCGTGATTGTCGGCGATCCAGCCCAGGCAGGGCGCGGCCAGACCGCCCATGCTGGTGGCCAGCCCCAGGGTGACGCCCGAGGCGAAACCAATGTTGCGGGCCAGCAGCTTTTGCCCCAGCACCACCAGCGAACTGAAGGGCGCGTAAAGCACAAAGCCCAGGAAGGGCAGCAGGGCATAGGCCGCGTAAGGGTTGTCCGCCAGGCTGAAGGCGAAAACCACCGGAACCATGAGCACAAAGGCCAGCCGGATGATTTTGATGCAGCCGTAACGGTCGGACAGCAGGCCGCCGATGATGTTGCTGATCACTCCGCAGGCGCAGAACACGGTGAGGGCCGCGGCTCCGGCGGCCTTGGACTGCCCGAAGGCGTTGATCCAGTACAGCGGGATAAAGGTGTTGAAACCCACAAAAAGCGTGGAACGGGCCACAATGGAGACAACCAGCTTGAAAAACTCCCGCCAGTTGTTGACGCCGGGCGTTTCAGCCGCCTCGTCCGCATTGGCCGCGTTGGCCGCCGGAGCGTCGGAAAGCGGCGCGGAGGCGGGAGCGGAGGTTTTGAGGGCGCTCATGCGCGCGATCTGCCAGAGCAAAATGGAGGCCATGCACGCGGCGATGCAGGCGAAAACCGCTGTGCCGCCCATGCCCCAAAAGCCCACGCAGCCCGTGACCAGCAGCGGCCCCAGCACAAAACCGCTGTTGCCGCCAATGGAAAAGATGCTCAGGCCGACGCCCTTGCTTTGGCCGGAGACCTTGTTGGCAAAGCGCGCGCCTTCGGGGTGAAAGAGCGCCGCGCCGATGCCGCTGAGCATAATGGCCGCGAAAATGGCCCAGTACTCGCGCATGTAGCCCACGGCGGCCAGTCCACAGCCGGCCAGCAGCACGCCCAGAGGGATGAACCAGGGTTTTGAGAAACGGTCCGCCAGCCAGCCGAACAGGGGTTGAATAATGGACGACAGGCAGGAAAAGGCGAACATCAGGCCGCCGGTGGCCTGATAGCTCAGACCGTAGCTGGCCCTCACAAAAGGCAGCAGCGCGGGCAGCGCGCCGCCGTTGACGTCGCAGGAGAGATGCCCCAGCGAAAGAAGAAGAATTTTCTTTTTGTCCATGCCCGGACGCTACACCAAAGAGCGAACAAATCAAGAGGAACGCCGGGCGCGGCAAAAGGTGAGGCAAAACATGCCGCCCCCGAAAAGGCCAAAATGAAAATGGTCAGGCTTCAGAAGAGCCATGCTCTGGCATATTCTCACTTGTCGTGTGGAAGATTCTCATTTCTCTTCCCCTCCACAGCCAAGGGATCGGAAGGCTATAAACATATCCAAATATTATATATCCATGTGTAATTATTAAATTAATATTTTATTTTATGCCGCTTGGCATCGAAAAGCAGAGCAGGTATAGTCTTGGCATGGACAAGGTGAGTCCTGAAAAACGCAGTTGGACGATGGGCCGGGTTAAAGCGCAGGATACCGGCCCTGAAAAACTTGTGCGCTCTTTGCTGCACCGCATGGGCTATCGCTTCCGGCTGCAACGGTCAGACCTGCCAGGAAAGCCTGACATTGTACTTCCCAAGTTCAAAACCGCGCTGTTTGTCCATGGTTGTTTCTGGCATCGGCACCCAGGCTGCAAACGCGCGACAACGCCAGCATCCAATACAGCCTATTGGGATGGGAAATTTGGCCGCACTGTGCTCCGTGACGCCAAAAACCAAAAAGAGCTTGAGGCCCTGGGTTGGCGCGTTTTAATAGTCTGGGAGTGCGAACTGAAAAATTTGCCGGCATTGCGGACAAGATTGTCAAATTACTTTAACGTGTCGCGCAGTTGCGGCGCATGACGGCTATGAACGCAGCTTATGAGGCTCCGCAATACGGTCTTTCCCGCTCGGCATCCGAACCGCCGAAGAAAGACGCCCGCCCGTCATTGCTGGAATTTTTTGCGGGCAGCGGCCTGGTAAGCCACGCCCTGGCTCCATATTTTCGCGAAGACTGGGCAAATGACATTTGCTCCAAAAAAGCCGCCGTCTTTTGGGCCAATCATAAAGGCGTTCCCTTCACTCTTTGCTCCATAACCGATGTAAACGGCAGGCGTCTTCCGCCAGGCGTTCTTTCCTGGGCCAGCTTTCCGTGCCAGGACTTGTCTCTTGCCGGCAATGGCGAGGGCATCAGGGCCAGGCGCAGCGGCCTTGTCTGGGAATGGTTGCGTGTCATGGCTGAAATGCCGCAGAGTCCGCCGCTTCTGGCGGCTGAAAATGTGGTCGGTCTTGTTTCCACCGATGGCGGCGCGCACTACCGGGAACTGCATGCGGCCCTTGTGAAACGCGGCTACAAGGTCGGCGCCATGCTGCTTGACGCTGTTCACTGGCTGCCGCAGTCCAGGCCCAGGATATTTGTTGTCGCGGTTGACGCCCGCGTGCGTATTCCGCGAAGCCTTACATCGGAAAAACCGACTTGGGCGCACTCGGCCGCGATTCAGAAAGTCGCGGCTGGCCTTGATGGCTGGATATGGTGGAACCTTCCCAAACCAGAAAAACGGACTATGACCCTTTCTGAACTTGTGGATTTCTCATTGCCCTGCCAGGATGCGGCGGCCAGCGGGAAGAATCTGGCAATGATCCCACCCGCGCATATGCGCAGGCTTCAGGAAAGCGGACTTCCGGTAGTCCCTGGATATAAGCGCATTCGGAACAAGAAACAGGTTCTTGAACTGCGTTTTGACGACATTGCCGGATGCCTGCGCACCCCGGCGGGCGGCAGCAGCAGGCAGTATCTTGTGATTAAGCAGGGTAAAGAGTGGAGGACGCGCATCCTGCACCCCCGTGAAGCGGCAAGGCTTATGGGAGCGCCGGAAACCTTCAGGCTTCCCGGCGCCTTCAACGATGGATACAGGGCCATGGGCGACGCGGTAGCCGTTCCTGTGGCCGCGTATTTGGCAAAACACCTTCTTGCGCCTCTTGCGGCGGTTTGCGATGACCTCTCTTGAAAAACGTCTGACAGAATTTCGTGATGCGAACTCCCTGAGAAGCAAAGGCCAACTGGCCGTCATGTTGCACATCACTCGGCTTGCTGCCGAAAACGGCCTTCCCATTGATCCGGAAACCTTGCGGACTGACAGGGAAGGCCAGGTCAAAGGGCTGGGCAAGGGGCGAGTGCAGAATATTTTGAAAGGCCACGGCATTACTCGCGTGCTCGCCGAAGAAGGCGGACGCACCAGCCGGGGAAGCCTTGGCAACGCCTCTGATTATGCGATTTTTTTGAACGCGCTGCATACAGAAAAGATGGACGACTTAGCCGCCATTGAAAAGTGGTGGATCGCCCGCGTTCAGGACTATTTCAGCAGCAAACCCTTCACTCTCAAGTTTGATCCGAGCAAATCTTTGCGCTCCATCGTTAGCGACCTGCTCGCCCAGGCCGTGAAGCGCCAAAAAGACAATCCTGGCACTACCTATGCTGGCACTGTGCTACAACACCTTGTCGGCGCCAAGCTCGACTTGATTCTGCCCAAAAATAAAAGAGTCGCCCACCACGGCGCGAATGTGGCGGACTGCCCCACCTCGCGCGCTGGGGATTTTGTACTTGATGACGTGGCCATCCACGTTACGACAGCCCCTTCTGAAGCGCTGATTCGTAAGTGTAAAGATAATATTGACGCTGGAATACGTCCGATTATCGTGACAATAACTGAAAGTAGAAGTGGCGCAGAATTTAATGCCAAGAGGTTTGAACTTGAGGGGCGGATTGATATTATTGAGGCTGAACAGTTTATTGCCACAAATATTTTAGAATGGGGAGAATTTACTGAAAAGTCTCATCGTTCAGAAATTACACGTCTCATTACACGATATAACGCAATCGTTCAAGAATATGAGACAGACCCCTCATTGTTAATCGAATTATAGTGCTATATATTCAATTCCTTATCTGCTAATTCCATTGTAAAGGTATCTGCATGTGGCAATAGCTTATTAATAGGCGCATCAAGCTTCGACGCGATATCTCGACATTTTGTTGCATTTCTAAACAGGTGTGCCAAATAGCTTCCTCCATAGTCTTTTTCTCCAACAAAATAAACAGCAGCAAACACAATGGCTGATTGCTTTTGTATATGCTCAGAAAGTTGCGCTTCATCGCAATTATTCGCAAAATAATCATTCAAATTTAATCGCTTATATATTTGCATAGCAAGAAATATATTGCCATGCACTGCATAGCCCTTGCCGCGTCCATCATAGAATGTAGCAGCATTAGCAACCTCAGATTCAATTTTGCGGAATATTTTTACAAGCTTCCATAGTCTTGTGGCATCAACGCTTGTATTAAAGAGACTTGTGTAGTTTTTTCCATCGAGCTTTTCCCATATTTTTCCAATTTCTCTTTTGGCCAGCGAAGCCAAGTCAATGTCTTGTTTTTGAACTATTAATGCGTGCGTAGCCTCTTCAAGGGTCAAGGAGTCAGCTTTTGACTTACTTGTCTCACCGGATTTAATCAGATAGTCAACGCCAAACAAGGAAAATGAAATTCTAAGATTTTTTTGTACATCATCTAAGGAAACAAAATCTTTTCTCTCGATTTTATTTTGAGTGTTTGTTGCTCTTGTAATAAGATCAGCGAGGCTATCATCATCGCCAACTTCAATGATCTTGCTCATGACAAATACTGTAGATATATCCGTATTGTCTTTATATCTTGCCTTATGGCATGCCCCAACAGTTTGGGCTCCATTGACAATTTGCACTCCATTGCAAATTAGACGCTTATGAGTGCGGAGCCCTGCCCCCGCAAGGCTATCGTTTATCTCGTCGCAAATTATTGTGATGCCATTATTGAGTACTATAAAATCTTCTTGATTTTTCCGTAATGACTCTATTATAGACGAATTTATTGTTGTATCCCCCAAAAATGTTCTTATATTTTTATCAAATAGTGCGGTAGCGTTTTTTTCCTTCCATTCTGCAATTGCAGCAGCAGAAATTTTACCATAAAAGACCTTCCTGTTTCCCGATGAGATGCCAAAATCGTATAAATCTA
>NZ_JBNPLS010000019.1:0-49279 GCF_050313595.1 Desulfovibrio sp. SGI.169
AAGCCCGTTCCAGCTCCAGGCGGCGCGCGTCCAGGCAGGCCAGCCAATCCAGATCATGGCTGGCGGCCACCACCGTTGTTCCGGCCAGGGCGGCCTGTCGCACGGCGGCCTCAATGGCCCTGGCGCTGGCCGCGTCCACGCTGGAGGTGGGCTCGTCCAGCAGCAGAACCAGAGGGCGCAGGATCAGCCGGGCGGCCAGGGCCACGCGCTGCCTCTCGCCGCCGGAAAGCGCCTTCCAGGAACGGCGCAGCATGTTCTTCCCCGGCGTGAAGCCCACGGCCAGCATGGCTTCCTCGGCGGCTTCGCGCAGATGGCGGCGGCGACCGCGCACACGCAGGCCATAGACCACATTTTCAAACACCGATGTTTTGAACAGGTAGGGTTCCTGCAGCAGCAGGCTGACTTCCTGACGGCGCGCGCGGCCCGGCGTGCCGTGAAAACGCAATTCGCCGGAGGCCGGTTCCTCCAGAAAGGCCAGCAGGCGCAGCAAGGTGCTCTTGCCCGCCCCATTGGGGCCGGTGAGGGCCAGCACCTCGCCGCGCGCGATGTTCAGTTCCGGCAGGCGCAGCACCGTGCGGCCCTCATAACGCTGGGTCAGCCCCCGGCACTGGTAGAGCGCGTTCACGCCCCGCCCCCTTTGCCGCCGCGCCCTCCCTGACGCAAGACCGCCAGCGCGAGGTTGACCACAAAGGCCATCAGAAGCAGCACCAGCCCCAGCGCGATGCCCTGGGCGAACTCGCCCTTGCCGGTTTCCAGAGCGATGGCCGTGGTCATGGTGCGGGTTTCGTAGCGGATATTGCCGCCCAGCATCATGGCGACGCCCACTTCGGTGATCACCCGGCCGAAAGCCGTGACGCAGACCATGCCGATTTCGTAGCGGGCTTCTTTCAGCGAACCCCAGGCCACCTGCGGGCCTGAAGCCCCCAGGGTCAGCAAGGTCTGGCGGCAGCGCGGGTCCAGCCCCTCCACGGACTGGGCCGTCCAGGATATCACGATGGGCAGCGCCAGCACGGCCTGACCGATGGCCATGCCCGGCAGGGTGAAAAGCAGGCCGTATTCGCCCAGCGGCCCCCGATAGGTGATGAAGGCGTAGACCAGCAGGCCGATGAGCACGGTGGGAAAGGCCAGCAGAGTGTCTGAGATGAGCCGCAGGCAGCGCTTGCCGGGGAAATCGCAGTAACCGAGCAGAAAGCCGCAGGGCAGCCCCAGAAGCATGGCCGCCGTCATGGCGCAGGCAGTGGAAAGCAATGTGGCCCTGATGGCGGACAATGTGGCCGCATCCATGTGCAGAAGCAGGGCAAAGGCCTGCATGAAGCCCTGGGAGAGGTAGTCCATAGCTGTATGCGCGCTCTGCGGGGCAGGCGCGTCTGATTTGCGTTCCGCAAGGCAGCCGTCGCCCAGCCGTCACAACCGGCCTTTTTCGGCGCTGGCCGCGTCAACCCTGTGCGGCGGGGGAAAGCGGAACCATGTTCCGCTTTCCCCTTCGTCATCTACTTTCCGGCATTGGGAAAGAACAGTTGCTTGCCTTCCAGCGTGTACTCGGCAATGCGGCGCTGGGTTTCAGGCTTTACCCACCAGTCTTCGAAGGCCAGGGCCAGTTCTCTGCTGACCTTGGGGCACTGGGCCGGATTGACCGTGATCACGCTGTACTGGTTGAACAGGGCCTTGTCGCCCTCCACCACGATAGCCAGAGGATTCTTTTCCCCCTGCTTGTTGGCGAACTTGATCCAGGTGCCACGGTCGGTGAGGGCGTAGCCATTCTTTTCAGCGGCCATATTCAGGGTGGCCATCATGCCCTGCCCGGCGGACACATACCAGGGTTCCCTGTCCGGCGAAAGGCTGGAGGCTTTCCAGAGCTTGAGCTCGGCCTTGTGCGTGCCGGACTGGTCGCCGCGGCTCACAAAGGGGCTCTTGTGCCCGGCAATGGCCCTGAGGGCCTCGGCCGTGGCCTTGCCCCTGACCTGGGCCGGGTCCTGAGCGGGGCCCACCAGTACGAAGTCATTGTACATGATCTGGCGGCGATCCACGCCGTGCCCGGCTTTGACAAACTCCATCTCGGCGGCGGGCGCGTGCACCAGCAGCACGTCGGCGTCACAGTTTTTGGCGATTTCCAGGGCCTTGCCCGTGCCCACGGCCACCCATTTGAGATCAATGCCGGTTTCGGCCTTGAAGGCGGGTTGCAGGTATTCCAGCAGACCGGAATCCTGAGTGCTGGTGGTGGTGGCCATCATCAGCCTCTTGTCCGCGGCGCGGGCCGCGGGCGGGCTCAGAACCAGACAGCATGCGGCGGCCAGGGCCGGAATGGAAAGGCGCTTCATGGGCGCGACCTCCTGTAATATGTTAAAGAAAACATAACTACAGTGCATAGCCGCGCGCGAGCGGCGCGTCAATGACCGCGGCGCAGCAACTGGCGGCCCCAGACGGCCTGCCCGAACGACAGACCCCCGTCGCCCGGCGGCAGTTCGTGATGCATGAGCGGGCTGAGCCCGCGTTCCGCCAGGGCTTGCGGCAGCAGACGCGCCAGCAGGCCGTTTTGCATGACCCCGCCGGAAAGCCCCACCTGATGCGCGCCGCTGGCGCGGGCCGCCCGCGCGGCCATATCCGCCAGAGATTGCGCCAGCGCGTCATGAAAACAGGCCGCGATGCGCCCCACGGGCTCCCCGGCGGCCTGGGCCCGGAGCGCATGACCGAAAAGGGCCGCGCTGTCCAGCTCCAGCAGGCCGCCCTTTTGCGCCAAAGGCACGGGCCAGGCCGGGCTGTCGCGCAACGCGGCTTCATCCGCGGCCGCTTCCAGGCGGACGGCCGCCTGGCCCTCATAGGTGGTGGCCGCGCAAAGCCCCAGTTGCGCGGCCACGGCGTCAAAAAGACGACCGCAGCTGGAGGTGGGCGGGCAGTTCAGGCCGCGCGCCAGCATTTCCCGCACGGCGACGGCGGCGGAGGCGTATGGGCCTTCCCAGGAAGCGGCCCGCGCCTCGCCCCCGGCCTGAAGCCGCAATGCCAGCGCCGTGCGCCAGGGCTCGCGAATGGCGGCCTCGCCGCCAGGCAGGGCAAAGGGGGAAAGACGCCCCAGGCGCTTCCAGGCCGGACGGGACAAATCCATCCAGAGCAGTTCCCCGCCCCAGATGGCGCCGTCGTCCCCCAGGCCCGTGCCGTCCAGGCAAAGAGCCAGAGCTGGCTGGCAGCAGCCATTTTCCGCCAGTACGGAAGCGGCGTGCGCCGCGTGGTGCTGGAGCCGCCAGAGGGGCAGGCCCTCGCGCGCGGCGCGGGCCTCGGCATAACGGGTGGAGAGAAAATCCGGGTGCAGGTCGCAGACAAGAGCGCGCGGCCGCACTTCCAGCAGCCGCTCCAGATGGTTCGCCACTTCCTCGTAAAAAGCCAGCGTGGCCGGATTTTTCAGGTCTCCGACATGCTGGCCCACAAAAGCTTCGCGCCCGCGTGTGAGGCAGATGGCGCTCTTGAGTTCGGCCCCGGCCCCCAGCACCGCCGGGTCAGAGGCTTTTTCGACCGGCGCGCCGTCCGGAGGCGGCAGAAAGACCGGTCGCGGCACATAGCCGCGCGCGCGCCGGAAAAAAAGCGGCTCCGCCGCCGGAGGGGCGGCCCCCGCAACGGGGGCTCCCTCGTCGTCGGCTGGCCGTGGCGGTCGCGGGGCCAGCGTGAGCACGCTGTCGTCCACGCGCACCAGAATGTCCCTGTCGTGCAGCAGCCAGGCGTCGGCCAGATGTCCCAGACGGGCCAGAGCCTCGCGGTTGCCCAGACAAAGCGGCTCACCGTGGGGATTGGCCGAGGTCATGACCAGCACCGGTGGCAGCTCCGCGCGCCGGCTCAGCCAGTCGAACAGGGCCGCGTGCAGGGGCGTGCAGGGCAGCATCAGGCCCACGGCGCGCGTGTCCGGCGCCACTTCCGGCGGCAGCGCGCCCGCCGCCCCCGCCGGAGCCGCGCGGCGCGGACAGAGCACAATGGGTTTTTCCGGGCTTTGCAGCAGGGCCGCATGCTCAGGCGTAAGTTCGCAGAGCGTGCGCGCCGTGGCCAAATCAGCCGTCATCAGGGCCAGGGGCTTGTGCGGACGGCTTTTGCGCCGCCGCAATTCCCGCAGCGCCCCGGCGTCGCGGGCGTCACAGGCCAGTTGGAAGCCGCCCAGCCCCTTGAGCGCCAGAATGCCGCCTTGCAGCAGAATCTGGCCGGCGCGGGCCAGCGCGTCGCGCTGATTGTTCCGCGTGGGGCCGGTGACGCCATCGCGGGCCGCGCTTTTGTCCACAAACCAGAGGCGCGGGCCGCAGACCGGGCAGGCCGTGGGCTGGGCGTGAAAGCGGCGGTCGGCGGGCGCGGCGTATTCCGCCGCGCAACGCGGGCAGAGCGGAAAACAGCTCATGGTGGTGGTGGCCCGGTCATAGGGAATGGCGCGGGTGATGGTGTAGCGCGGCCCGCAATTGGTGCAGTTGGTAAAGGCATAGCCGTAACGGCGGTTGGCCGGGTCGCGCATATCCGCGAGGCAGTCCGGGCAGACGCCCATATCCGGGCTGACCAGCACGCTGTGCCCGGCATGGCTGTGGCTGGGCACAATGGCGAAGGCCGTTTCGGCGGGCAGGGGCGGCAATTCCTCTTCATCCAGTCCCGTCAGCCGGGCCAGGGGGGGCAGCTCCGCCCGCAGGCGGCGGCCGAAGCGCGCCACCTCCTCCGGCGCGCCCTGCACCTCCATGCGCACGCCGTCCGAGGTATTGCCCACCGTGCCGGTAAGCCCCCCTTCCAGAGCCAGTCTGTAGACAAAAGGACGAAAGCCCACGCCCTGAACCTGCCCGGCGGCCACATAGGCCCGGCGCGTTATCTGTTTCATATCCATTATCGCACTGTAGACCAAAAGGGAAAAGTACGCCAGATAAGCAGAGCGTCGCGACAGGGCATGCGCCTCTGATTTGAGCCTGCCAGTCTGCCGTTTCGTCGCGAGGGCCGTCAAAACCCGTAACCTGTTTTTTAATGAGGTTTGAGCCTCGTGTCTGATTGCAAAAATTCCGCGCGGAATTCCGCACGGAATTTTTGCAAGACCGTTCGCGAAAAAACGTGGTTTTCGCTCACTCGCGGCGGCTGCGTCGCCGCAGAATCCTTACGGATTTTGCAGTGCCTGCTTTTGCAATCAGGCGCTAGCCGCGCTTCAGCTCCATAGCCTTCTGGAGCATCTGGTCCGCCGTGGTCACCACCTTGCTGTTGGACTGAAAACCGCGCTGAGTGATGATCATGTTGACCATTTCCGTAGCCATGTCCACATTGGATACTTCGATGTTATATGCGTTCACGGAACCGTAGTTTTCCGTGCCGGCCACGCCCATGTCCATCTGGCCGGCCTCGGCCGTGGCGGCAAAAAGATTGCCGCCCTCGCGGCGCAGGCCGTCCTCGCTGACAAAGCGGCAGACGGGAATCTGCCACAGGTTTTGATCCTGCCCGTTGGAATAGCGGCCCACCACCGTGCCGTCGGTTTTGACGGCGACAGTGCTCAGAATGCCTTCGCCGTAACCGTCCTGGGCATAGGCGCCGCGGGGCGCGGAGCTGTTGTAGAGCGTGCTGGCGCCTTCAGCCCGCACGGCGTCCGTGCCCATGGAGGGCAGCCTGGCCTGATCCGTGCCCACATCCGCCGCTGAAGCCGGGGCGTTCCGCCAGCCTCCGGCGGCGCTGATGCCGAAGTTCACGGCCATGGTCGCGCCGTCCAGAGTAAGTTGCGGCAGGCCCCCGTTCAGCTCGGCCGGTTGCCAGTCCGCCAGATCCTTGCTGCCTGCCGCGGCGGGCGTAAAGGCGGACATGCCCGTCAACCTGCCCGAAGCGTCGAATTGCAGCACGCCGCTCATCAGCAGGCCGTCGCCCGGTGAAGGCTCAAGGGCGTTGCCGTCGGCATCGGTCTTGCCCGCGGCGGAGGCTCCGGCGGCAATAAGAAATTCGATCATGGAGTCCGAAGCGCCGCCGGGCGCGCCGTCAAAATACGCCGTGACCGTATGGGCGTTGCCGTCGGCGTCGTAGAGCGTCATGCCCTGGGAATAATTGTAGGAACCGCTGGAAAGCGGCCTGGAGGCCGTGGCGTCATAGAGGTTCAGCAGGCTGAAATAGGGGTTGTCTTCACTCACGGCGTTGTCCTGACCCGAGTTCAGGTTCATGGTCAGATCCACCCGCGCCGTTCCCTTGCCCGGCATGACGCCGAATTTGTCGATCCTGACTTCCTGCAGGCCGCCCAGGCTGCCGTCTTCATTATATTTGTAGCCGTTGAGGGCCAGGCCGGTGGGGGTGCGCCAGACGCCCTCGTTGTCCGGGCGAAAATCGCCCGCCCTGGTATAGTAAAGGCTCACGCCGTCGGTCACCTGGAAAAAGCCCTTGCCGTTGATGGCCATGTCTGTGACCGTATTGCTGGACTCCATGGCCCCCTGGGTGAAGATGGTGCGCACCGTGTCCACCTGCACGCCCTTGCCGGTCTGGCCCAGGGCCACGCGCGAATCCTCCTGGTTGTTCCACCATTCGCCCATGCCGGCCTGGCCTGTGTAGATCAGGTCAGAGAACAGAATGCTCTGCTGCTTGTAGCCGATGGTGCTCACATTGGCCAGATTGTTGGTGGTCACCTGC
Source organism: Desulfovibrio sp. SGI.169 (assembly GCF_050313595.1). NCBI lineage: Bacteria > Pseudomonadati > Thermodesulfobacteriota > Desulfovibrionia > Desulfovibrionales > Desulfovibrionaceae > Desulfovibrio > Desulfovibrio sp. SGI.169. Next base: position 6,598 of record NZ_JBNPLS010000019.1, read on the forward strand.
ATGCCCTGGCTCAGACCCTTCATGCCGGTGGCGCCGATATACAGTGCCGAATTCACGCTGCCGCCTCCTGAAACGGATTACCTTCAAGACCTGGCGTTCTTAAAGTTTTCCTGCCCGCAATCAAATGGGCGAAGAGGAAAAATATTCCTCTCCGCCCCGTAATAAAGCAGTATTCGTGCCAATGGCATCGCAATCCGGCGCGGCGGCGCGACCGGCCCGTCTCTATTTTTCCAGGGGCAGACCGTCCGCCTGCCAGGCCTCAATGCCCTGGTTCATATGCAATATGGTCTTGACCCCGGCCTTTTCCAGCGTTTCGGCGGCTTCGGCGGAGCGCCGCCCCGTGCGGCAGTAGAGCAGCACGGGCTGTTCCCTGGGCAGGGCCGCCGCCTCCAGATCAAAGCGACCGCCGAAAAAGTCCATATTGCGCGCGCCGGGCAGATGCCCCCGCCGAAACTCGTCAGGCGTGCGCACATCCAGAATCAGCAGGCCCTGTGGCGGAGACTGAAGCAGAGCCGCCGCTTCCCGCGTGCCGATGTCTCTGGCCCGGGCCGCGTCAGGCCAGGCATGAAGCAGAAGGCAGAACGCGGCGCAGAGCAGCGCGCGGGCCGGCAGGCCACGCGCAATGGCGCGGCCGGAAGTCGGAAAAGAATGCCGGAACATGGCCATGCCTTTACTTTTGGAAGGCCGCCAGCGCCTTGGCAAAGCCGTCGGCGGCGCTGCGTATCACGTTTTCGCCCACGCAGAAGGCCAGGCGGAAATAACCGGGGCAGCCGAAGCCCGATCCGGGCACGGCCAGCACGCGTTCTTCCAGCAGGCGATTGACAAAGGCCACGTCATCCCCGCCCGGCGCTTTGGGGAAAAAGTAGAACGCGCCCGCGGGCGTCTGAAAATCATAGCCGGCGTCGCGCAGCACTTCCGCCATGGCCTTGCGCCGTGACGCGTAAACGGAAAGGTCCACCTGGCTGCCCAGCGCCCTGGCCATGATGTGCTGGCCGATGACCGGCGGGTTGACAAAGCCCAGAATGCGGTTGGTCAGGGTCAGCCCGGCCATGAGTTCGGCCTTTTCCCGCAGGCGGGGCGAGAGGGCCACATAACCCACCCGTTCGCCGGGCAGGGAAAGATTTTTGGAAAAGGAGCTGATGGCCACGGCGTACGGGTAGAGGGGAAGCACCGAAGGCACTTCCGCGCCGTCATAGGCCAGAAAGCGGTACGGCTCGTCCGCCGCCAGCCAGATGGGCCGTCCGTATTCCTGACTCTTGTTTTCCAGAAGCTCGGCAAGGGCGGTGAGCTCTTTGCGGCTGTAGATGACGCCCGTGGGGTTGTGCGGGGAGTTGATGAGCACCACCCGCGTTTTTTCGCTGACGGCTTCCTCCAGAGCGGCGAGATCCGGGGCAAAGGTGTCCTTGCGGCTCATGACGGCCCTGAACGCGCCGCCGTGGTTGGCCGCATAAAAGCCGTATTCCACGAAATAGGGGGCAAAGCTGATCAACTCCTCGCCGGGATTGAGCACGGCCCGCAGAAAGGCGTTCAGCCCGCCCGCCGCGCCGCAGGTCAACAATACATCGTCAGCCGTGAGCCTGACGCCCTGCTCGGCGCTGAGGTGGGCGGCCAGCTTTTCGCGCAGCCAGGGGAAGCCGCCGTTGGGCATATAGCCGAAGGCAAAGGGCTCGCCCGCGTGCCCGGCGAAGTCGCGCAGCCCTTCGGCCACGGCGGGCGGCGCGGGCAGATCGGGGTTGCCCAGGCTGAAGTCATAGACATTTTCCGCGCCGTAGCGCGCCTTGAGCTGCCCCCCCGCCTCGAACATGCGGCGTATCCACGAAGCGTTGCCCAGATATCCGCTTACGCTGTCTGCAAGAATTGACATAGGAGACTCCTGCTGGTTGTTGTCTTCGTCATGAGTATTGGTTATAGCTTTGCTGAGATACAGAATGCAATCTCCACCGGAGGATACGAATGCGTCTGACCATATTCGCAAAAACGGCGCGATTCTTTGTGCCCTCGCTTTTCGCCGCTTTGCTGCTGCCCGCCTGCTCCGCCAAAGAAGCCGAGCGGGAACAGGGCATGTCCATTGTCGTCAGCTTGCGTGACGTGCACCGCTGTTCGCGCATTTCCCCTGAAATCGCCGTTGCCGACATGCCCGCCGGCACGCGGTCTTTTGACGTGCGCCTGGTGGAATACGGCGACGAAGAGCGTTTCTTCGGCGGCGGCTCCTGGCTCAATGACGGTTCGGGCGTCATCCCTGAAGGCGGCCTTACCCGCCATTATCGCGGCCCCTGCCCCCCGGCGGGCGAAAGCCGGGACTACGCCTTTGTGGTTTCAGCCATGGGCAAGGACAGCATGCAGCCTCTGGCCGTGCGGCTCTATCGTTTTACTCAGGAATAGGCCCCGCGTCCATGCCTTTCGCAACAGGAACCCCGCCCGATCAGTCCGGCGGGGTTCCTGTTTTATGCCGGCGTCGCGCAAAGGCAGACCGAACAGGCGCGCCCGCCGGCATGGCGGCGCGCATAAGCTCCGTCCGTCCGTTCACGCCGTCGCGGGCGCGTTTTTCTGCAAGCGGCGGCGCTGTGGCGGCAGTGGCCTTTGCCAGCGCCTGCTTGCAAAAGCAGACACCACAAAATCCGTAGGGATTTCGCGGCGGCGCGGCCGGGTTCATTCACGAAAAACCACGTTTTTTTCACGAACGATCCCGCAAAAATTCTTCGCGGAGTTCCGCGCGGAATTTTTGCAATTAGACGCTAGTCTTCCTTGAGTTCCGGCGGCACGGCCACGGCCGTGGTGATGATCCGCCGCCGCGCGGGGGCCGCCGCCGTGTTGCCGGCGGCGGTTTTTCTGGTCGCCGGTTCGGGCAGGGCGTTATACAGGTTCCAGAAGGCCGGGTACAGGCTGGTCATGATGCCGGGGTTGCCCAGGCGGAAACCCTGGCTGCCCGCGCCGCGCGCGCAGGCGGCCAGGGCCAGGGCCAGGGCCCAGAGTGGCGAGGGGGCGTTCCAGGCTTGCGCGGCATTTTGTCGCGCGTCTTCTTGCGCTATTTTGCACAAGCCGCCCTCCTCCTTCCGCTCCAGACCCACGGCATGGAGAAAGCTGGTCACGTCATTCATATCCGCGCCGGGCAGATCGGGCAGACTCGCCTCGCCGTCGCGCAAGGCCGCGCAGGCGGCCAGGGCCGCGGGCAACGGCGTCCAGCCCGCGGGCAGTTCGGCCAGAAGCCCGGCGGGCAGGGTCGTGAGCAAGGCGCGCTTCAGGGGCGCGGCGGCCCGGGCGCGTACCGCGCCGTCCCGTCCGTTCTCTCCGGCCTGTTCGCGGCGCAGATCCAGGCCCAGAGCCTGAAGCAGCTCCCAGGCGGCCTGAGTTCCCGGCCATTGCGGCCAATCGCCGTTCAGGCGCGTCTCGCCGGAGAGCGCCAGAGGCAGCGCCAGCAAAAAGACGGCCAGTTCCGGCTCCAGGGGCAGCCGGGGCCGCGCGGGCAGGCGGAGAGGGGTGGGAGCAACCCGCACGCGGCCTTCCGTCACGCTGATGTCCGCGCCCGCGGCGCGCAGAATGGGCGACACGCGGGCCAGAATCAAGCGCCGTTGCGGGTGCGCCGCCAGATCCAGCGTCAGGGGGCGTTCATAGAAGGGCGCGGCCAGCAAAACGCCCTCGGCCAGCTCTGCCGGCACATCGGCGGGCAGAGCCGCGACATCGGGCAGAATGCCGGAGCATTCCAGCCGCGCGGGCAGGCCGTCGCTTTTGGGAACCACATGAACGAGCCGCGCGCCCAGCTGGGGCAGAAAACGCCGCACGGCGGAGAAATCGGCCAGCTTGAGGCTGCTTTCGCCAGTGAACTTGGCCCGCGAGGGACGGCCCAGATAATGGCCCAGAAGCAGAAAGAAATTCCAGGCGCTGTCGCCCACGTGCAGCACCTTGTCCGGCGCGCCCGCGGGCGTTGTTTCGCGGGCGGTGACGCCGTCTTCCTCACGATTGAGAGCGGCGCCGAGTTGATTGAGCGCTTTTACGCAGTCCACGACAGGGTCGTTCATCAGGCAGGGCTCAATGCGCACGGCCTGGCCCGAAGCGGCGGCCAGCATGAGCCAGGCGCGCGTGGCCCGGCAGGCCAGGGGCGCGGGCATGGTCAGGCGCGCGGGCCTGAGCGGCGGAGCCAGATTGAAGGCCGGGCGGCGTTCCGGGCCGTCGGCCTGCCTGTCCGCGCCTTCTCCTTCATCGCGCTGGGCATTGGGGCGGGGCAGAAACTCCACTTCCTGCATCAGTGAGAAAAAGCGGCTTGAAAGACGGGCGTCGCGGCTGACGCGGGAGACGGCGGCCTCCCATGATTCACGCAGGGCCTTTTCCTCGGTCGGTTCCAGAAAGCCCTTGCTGTTGTGCATGCGCGCCAGTAGATTGTGGCGGCGCAGCAGCAGGTGCAGGATGTCGCGGTCGATGTTGCTGACCACCTCCCGCAAGGGGCGGCGGGGGCGGCTGTCGTGGGATTGCTCGGTCATGCTCAGTCCTCTGCGGGAAACGCGCGCGGCGGGTTTTTGTCTGCGCAAGCCTGTTAGCCCGAAATGCGTTCGCTGGCAAGCGGCGGCGGGCCGCCCGACGGGAGCGGACACATATTTTTGACCGACAAGGCGGGAAAAAATGACAGGGGGCTTTACGCGACCTCTTTTTGCAACTATGCTTCAAACGTTGCAAATCAATACCGTTCGGGAGGCGGGCCTGTAAAGAACCCGCGAAATTTTGCAAAAGGGGCTTGACGCAAACCACACTTGCTTGTTACTAAATGCGCAAGCCATGCGCCCCCACTTTTTCAAGGCGCGCGACTGACTGGCGTGCCGGCAAGGGTCGCACACGCCTCGCCGTGGGCTTGGCGAACTGTTTTTAACACTTTAAGAGTTGGAGGATACGTATGCCGACGTTTGTCGATCCGTCCAAATGCGACGGCTGCAAGGGTGGCGAAAAGACGGCCTGCATGTACATTTGCCCCAACGACCTGATGATCCTCGATCCTGAGGAAATGAAGGCCTACAACCAGGAACCCGACGCGTGCTGGGAATGCTATTCCTGCGTGAAAATCTGCCCCCAGGGCGCCATTACGGCCCGTCCCTACGCGGACTTCGCGCCCATGGGCGGCACCTGTATCCCCATGCGCTCGGCCGACTCCATCATGTGGACGGTCAAGTTCCGCAACGGCAGCGTGAAACGCTTCAAGTTCCCCATTCGCACCACGCCCGAAGGCTCCATCAAGCCCTTTGAAGGTCGTCCCGAAGGCGCCAGCCTGGAAGATGAACTGCTGTTCACCGAACAGACCCTGGCCACTCCCAAGGAAGTTCTGGGCAAGAAGTTCGACGTGTCCGAAGCCGACAAGGTCTTCACCTGCATGGAACACGGTCGTTAAGCCGCTTCAACCGCTAGTGCGATAAGGAGAAACATTATGCCGATGATTCCCGTTAAGGAAGCGAACAAGGGCGTAGCCATCAGCGAACCCGAAGTGAAAGAACATGCGGTTGACCTGCTCATCGTGGGCGGCGGCATGGGCGCTTGCGGCGTCGCTTATGAAGCCGTGCGCTGGGGCGACAAGCACGGCCTGAAAATCATGCTCTGCGACAAAGCCGCGCTGGAACGCTCCGGCGCCGTGGCGCAGGGCCTCTCCGCCATCAACACCTATCTGGGCGAAAACAGCGCCGACGATTATGTGCGCATGGTTCGCACCGACCTCATGGGCCTGGTGCGCGAAGACCTGATCTTCGACGTGGGCCGCCATGTGGACGACTCCGTGCATCTGTTTGAAGACTGGGGCCTGCCCTGCTGGATCAAGGCCGACGACGGCCACAACCTGAACGGCGCCGCCGCCAAGGCCGCCGGCAAGTCCCTGCGCAAGGGCGACAAACCCGTGCGTTCCGGTCGCTGGCAGATCATGATCAACGGCGAGTCCTACAAGTGCATCGTGGCCGAAGCGGCCAAGAACGCTCTGGGCGAAGACCGGATCATGGAACGCATCTTCATCGTGAAGCTGCTGCTCGACAAGAATACCCCCAACCGCATCGCGGGCGCCGTGGGCTTCAACCTGCGCGCCAACGAAGTGCACATCTTCAAGGCCAACGCCATCATGGTGGCCGCCGGCGGCGCGGTGAACGTGTACCGCCCCCGCTCCACCGGCGAAGGCATGGGCCGCGCCTGGTATCCCGTGTGGAACGCCGGCTCCACCTACACCATGTGCGCTCAGGTCGGCGCCGAGATGACCATGATGGAAAACCGCTTCGTGCCCGCCCGCTTCAAGGACGGTTACGGCCCGGTGGGCGCCTGGTTCCTGCTGTTCAAGGCCAAGGCCACCAACTCCAAGGGCGAAGACTATTGCGCCACCAACAAGGCCATGCTGAAGCCCTACGAGGATCGCGGCTACGCCAAGGGCCACGTCATCCCCACCTGCCTGCGCAACCACATGATGCTGCGCGAAATGCGCGAAGGCCGCGGCCCCATCTACATGGACACCAAGACCGCCCTGCTGAACACCTTCGCCACCCTGAACGAGGAAGAGCAGAAAGACCTTGAGTCCGAAGCCTGGGAAGACTTCCTCGACATGTGCGTGGGTCAGGCCAACCTGTGGGCCGCCACCAACACCGCCCCTGAGGAACGCGGTTCCGAAATCATGCCCACCGAGCCTTATCTGCTCGGTTCGCACTCCGGCTGCTGCGGCATCTGGGTGTCCGGCCCGGACGAAGCCTGGGTGCCCGACGACTACAAGGTGAAAGCCTCTAACGGCAAGGTCTACAACCGCATGACCACCGTGGAGGGCCTGTTCACCTGCGCCGACGGCGTGGGCGCTTCCGGTCACAAGTTCTCCTCCGGTTCGCACGCCGAGGGCCGCATCGCCGGCAAGCAGATGGTGCGCTGGTGCGTGGATCACAAGGACTTTGCGCCTGCCTTCAAGGAAAGCGCCGACGAGCTGAAAAAGCTCATCTACCGTCCTTACTACAACTACCTGGCAGGCAAGGACGCCTCCACCGATCCGGTGGTGAACCCCAACTACATCACGCCCAAAAACTTCATGATGCGCCTTGTCAAGTGCACCGATGAATACGGCGGCGGTGTGGGCACCTACTACACCACCTCCAAGGCTCTGCTCGACACGGGCTTCGACCTGCTGGGCATGATGGAAGAAGACTCCCAGAAGCTGGCCGCCCGTGACCTGCACGAGCTGCTGCGCTGCTGGGAAAACTACCATCGCCTCTGGACCGTGCGCCTGCACATGCAGCACATCGCCTTCCGTGAGGAATCCCGCTATCCCGGCTTCTACTATCGCGCCGACTTCATGGGTCTGGACGACAGCAAGTGGAAGTGCTTCGTGAACTCCAAGTACGATCCCGCCACCGGCGAGACCAAGATATTCAAGAAGCCCTACTACCAGATCATCCCCGACTAGTCGGCGGTACTGACCATCAGGGGGCGGCCTTCGGGCCGCCCCCGCCCCTTGCCGGTGTTCCGGCGCGCAAGGCCGTCAGGGCAGGCGGCGCATGCCGTTGCGGGCGGTCGCGCGGGTTTTGTGGCGCGGCTTGCTTTTTCGGAGCCGGCATCTGTCAGGGTTGGCCTTTTGCGGTCCGCCCTCTTTTTTCCCGCGGCGGGAGGCCGGTCTTCCTTCTTCAGCCGCTAACAACGCAGGAGGATATCCAGGATGTCCAATGCCATTCTCGTCGTGGGCGGCGGCTTTTCAGGCCTTACAGCCGCCATTGAAGCGGCGGAACTGGGCCGCGACGTCTATATCGTCGAAAAGTCGCCCTGGCTCGGCGGCCGCGTGGCTCAGCTCAACAAATATTTCCCCAAACTCTGTCCCCCCTCCTGCGGCTTGGAGATTCAGTTCCAGCGCATCAGGAAAAATCCGCGCGTCAAGTGCTTCACCCTGGCCGAAGTTGTCGGGCTTACGGGCAGCAAGGGCGACTACAGCGTGCGGGTCCGCCTGAGCCCGCGCCGCACCGCGCCCCACAATGTGGACTTCAGCCTGCTGGCCTCCACGCTGGAGGGCGAAAGCCCCAGCGAATTTGATCTGGGGCTTTGCGGGCGCAAGGGGCTGTACAAGGCCATGCCTTTCGCCTTCCCCGGCCGCTATGTGCTGGACCCGGCCACCCTGTCCAAATCCGACGCGGCGCGGGTGGCGGGCAACAGATTTCTCAATCTCACAGAAAAAGAGCGCGAAATCGAGCTGAACGTGGGCGCCATTGTGGTGGCCACGGGCTGGAAGCCCTATGACGTGACCCGGCTGACCAATCTGGGCGCGGGTTCGGTGAAAAACTGCATCTCCAACATGCAGATGGAGCGCCTGGCTTCGCCGTCTGGCCCCACTGGCGGGCGCATCGTCCGGCCTTCGGACGGCCGCGCGCCGCGCCGCGTTGCTTTTGTGCAATGCGCGGGTTCGCGTGACCAGAATCACCTGAATTACTGTTCCTACATCTGCTGTATGGCCACGCTCAAACAATGCCTGTATCTGGCCGAACAGAATCCGGAAAGCCTGGTCACTGTCCATTACATTGATCTGCGCGCGCCGGGCCGCTATGTGAAGGTGCTGGAAAAGGTCAAGGCCCTGCCCAATGTGCGTTTTGTCAAGGGCAAGGTGGCCGACGCGGTTCAGGCCGAAGGCGACAGGGTGCGCGTCACTGTGGAAGACGCCGTGCGCGGCGAAAAGCTCACTCTGGAGTATGATCTTGTGGTGCTGGCCACAGGCATGCAGCCCTCGCTGGCTGGCGAAAATCCCCCGCTGCCCGTGCCGCTGGATGAAGACGGCTTCATTGCTGGCGGCGAGGAGGCCGGCATTTTCGCCGCCGGTTGCGCGCGCATGCCTCTGGATGTGACGCGCTCGGCGCAGTCCGGCACAGCCGCCGCCCTGAAGGCGGTACAAACGGTGAAAGGGAGGTAGGCGGCATGGCCGGTAAAATTGGCGTCTATTTTGACCTGCAGAATATCGGCGGCGGCCTCGATGTGGAGACCCTGGCCGCTCAAACGCGCGACAAGTGGGGCGATCTTGCCGCCGTGGTCAAGGTTGTTCCCCTGCTGGCGGACGCGGTGGACGAAATCAGGGCCGACATTGAAGCCCAGAGTCTGGACGGCGTGCTGCTTTGCGGCGCGTCGCCGCGGGTGGACGGCGAGCTCTACCGCTTTCCCGTGCAGGTGGAGCATGTGAATCTGCGCGAACAGTGCGTGCTGGCCTATAAAAATCCTGACAACAGCCCGGTGGACAGCGAAAAAGCGCCGGAACTGCTGACCATTATGGCCCGCGATTATGTGAACATGGGCGTGGTCAAGCTGCAAAAGAGCGAAGCGCCCGATTCCGCCGCGATCACGAGCGTGCCCCGCATTCTGGTCATTGGCGGCGGCTGGACGGGCCTGACCGCCGCCGCCGAGGCGGCGGCCACCGGTTATGAGGTGGTGCTGGTGGAAAAGGCCGACAAGCTGGGCGGCGCGGCCAACAACATCCCCACCGGTTCGCCCCTGGGGCCGTTGTGGACCGACAAGCAGCCCGTCAATCTGGCCGCCAGAATCGAAAAGGTCACGAGCGACGAGAAAATTACGGTATACTGCAACGCCCATGTGGAAAAGCTGGAAGGCCAGCCCGGCGAATTTACGGCTGTCATCGCCGCCAGCGGCGGCCCGGTGAGCGTACAGGCGGGCGCGGTGGTTCTGGCCACCGGCTGGGTGCCGCTGGATGAAAAGTATCTGGCCCCCATGGGCCTGGGCGTGAGCCCCAAGGTGGTACACGCGGCCCAGTTCGGCAAAATGCTGGCGGCGGGCGAAGTGACCGCCCGACGCATCGCCTTTGTGCTGGATACCACCCTGGCTGAAGAGGCCGTGCGCAAGGCCGCCGGGAAAGCCGCCGAAGCGCCCGCCGAAGCCGCCGCCCCCGAAGGGGAGGAAGGCGAGGCCAGGCCCTTTGTCAAGGAAGACCTGGAAAGCATCAGGCATCTTCAGTATTCCAACGCGGTCAACAGCGTGGGCATGCTGCGGCTGGCCAACACCATCTGTGAAAAGACCGACGACGCCACCCAGGCTTTCATCCTCTATAAAGACATGACCGTGCCCGGCATTCTGGAGCGCTTCTACAAGAAGATGCAAGACCGCCTGGGCGTGATGATGACCAAGGCCGACGTGACCGAGATTCGCGATCACGGGGACCGCATGGTGGTGACCTGCAAAAATACCCTGCTGGGCATGGATTTTGACCTGGATGTGGATATGGTGGTCGTGCCCACGGGCCTGGTTCCCACCACGGCCAAGGATGTGACCGTGAATTTCGCTTACCGCCAGGGGCCGGATTTTCCGGATCTGGAGCTTTTTGACGGCTTTGCGGATTCCAATTACATCTGTTTCCCCTATGAAACCCGGCGCACCGGCGTCTACGCGGCGGGCTGCGTGCGTCAGCCCCTGACGATGGACGCCTGCGAAGAAGACGCTCGCGGCGCGGTGCTCAAGGCCGTGCAGTGCATTGAAGCGGCCGGGCGCGGCGTGGCCGTGCACCCGCGTTCCGGCGACTGTTCTTACCCGGTATTCAACTTTGTGCGCTGCACCCAGTGCAAGCGCTGCACCGAAGAATGCCCCTTCGGGGCCCTGGACGACGACGAAAAAGGCACGCCCAAGCCCAATCCGGCCCGCTGCCGTCGCTGCGGCACCTGTTTCGGCGCCTGCCCCGAACGCGTCATCTCCTTCGCCAACTACAATATCGACCAGATCGGCTCCATGATCCGCGAGGTTCAGGTGCCCAAGGACTTCAAGAAGGAAGGCCCGCGCATCCTGATTCTGGCCTGTGAAAACGACGCCTATCCGGCTCTGGATATGGCCGGTATGCGCCGCAAGGCCTGGAGCCCGTATTGCCGCGTCATCCCTGTGCGCTGCCTGGGTTCGGTCAACGCCATCTGGGTGTCCGACGCCATGAGCAAGGGCTTTGACGGCGTGATGCTGCTGGGCTGCAAATACGGCGATGATTACCAGTGTCACTTTGTGAAAGGCTCCGAAATCTGCAACCGCCGCAAAGAAAACATCGCCGAGACGCTCAACCGTCTGGGCGTGCAGCCTGAGCGCGTGGATCAGCTGGAAGTGGCCATTGACGAATATGACAAGGTGCCCGATCTGATTGACGGTTTCGTGGCCCGCATCACGGCCCTGGGCCCCAACCCGTTCAAGGGCATGTAGGAGGATGGCAGCAATGGCACAATGTACGCTTAAACCGGATCTCGAGTTTGCCAGGGAGCTCACGGAAGCGGGGGGCGAATCCCTCAAAAAGTGCTTCCAGTGCGCCACCTGTTCCGTGGCCTGCCCGCTGGCTCCGGCCAACGCGCCCTATCCGCGCAAGGAAATGGTCTGGGCTTCCTGGGGCCTCAGGGACAAGCTGCGCGCCGACGTGGATCTCTGGCTTTGCCACAACTGCGGCAACTGCTCAGACCTCTGCCCGCGCGGCGCCAGGCCCGCGGACATGATGGCCGCGGCCCGCAACGTGATTTACAAAGACCTCACCGCGCCGTCCATTGTGGGCAAGTGGATGAGCAAGCCCTCCGGCCTGCCCATTCTTTTCGCCATCCCGGCGGCGCTCTGGCTGATTGTCTGGTGGATTCGCGCCGGCTGCAACAATGGCGAGTGGTTCCCGCGCGCCGCTGACGGCCGCATCGTCTTCGGCCAGATATTCTATGGCGATTACACCATCGACCCCATCTTCATGATTACCTTTTTCGGGGCCTGCTTCATCCTGCTGCGCGGGGTGATGAAACTCTGGGCCATGTTCAAGCCCGAGGGCCGCATGACGGTCATCGGCAAGACCAAGTGCTGGGCCTGGCACCTCTGGGACGTGCTCTGGGATGAGATCATCACCCACCGCAAGTTCAATGATTGCGAGGACGGCCCGGCCACCGGCAAAGGCACGCCCAACCGCAAGTACGGGCACGCCGTTCTGGTCTGGAGCTTTGTCATTCTGGCTTTTGTCACCGCGGTGGTGGCTCTGGGCCACTGGGGCGGCAAGGTTATTCCGCTGATCAAGATCGAGACGCCCATGCCCCTGACCTTCCCGGTCAAGATTCTGGCCAATATCGGCGCGCTCATGCTGCTCTGCGGTCTGGCGCTCCTGACGGCGCGCCGCCTGCGCCTGAACCCTGACTATCAGGGCTCCAGCTTCTATGACTGGTATCTGCTGGGGATCATCTGGCTGGTGGCCGTGACCGGCGTGCTGTCCCAGTGCTTCCGCCTGGCGGACGCCATCAGGCCGGCCTTTGTGGTCTATTACCTGCACCTGGTTTTTGTCTGGATGCTTTTCGCCTATCTGCCCTGGTCCAAGCTTGGGCATCTGGTGTACCGCACGGCGGCGCTGGTGTACGTCCGCATGTACGGCAGAAGCAACTAGGCGGGCGCTTGCTCTCCGGTCGCGCGGCTTCCGCCTTCGCGGCCGGAGAACGCAAACCGCCTCTGCCTGGCAAAAACAGAAAAGCAAAGCATTGAAGTAAAAAATAACGATCTCCGAGGAGGAGGCCGCCATGTCTGATAGTGATCGCAAAGTGTTTCCCGTTGAGTCCGTGCTGGCCCTTGTGGTGGGCAAAGAGGGTGTGGACGTCAAGGATGTCGCCGGTTTCGTGGTGGGGCGCTCCATCGCCTGCGACTGCTGCGCCAAGGCCGCAGGGCCCTTCGCAGCCGCCTGGCTGGCGCGCTGGTACCCCAAATTTATGGATATGAGCTGGAGTGAGGATCAGACTTGGGAGGGCTTTGTCACCCGCGCCAAGGGGCTGCTGGGCGAGCATGTCTCCCTGACGCCCATGGACGGCCGCACCAAGGCGCTGGCCGCCCAGAGCCTGGATTATCTGGCTGATGCCTACAACAGCCTGGCCGCCCAGACCGCCGCTGTGGTGAAGCTGGAAGAACGCGTGCGCGAACTGGAGCCCGCCGAAGCCCGCGCCGAAGCGCTTCAGAAAAAGGTCGACGAGCTGGAGGCCAAAATCAAGACCATGAATGCCGATATGGGCGGTCTGCGCAAGCAGGTGGCCGAATTTCAGGGCAAGGTGGCCGTGAGTCATGACGACCTGATGCAGACCATCAAGGATGCCATCAAGGACGGCCTCAAGGGCATGGTGGTGGGCGGCGTCGCCGCCGGAGCCGCCGCGGCCGGCGCTGACGTCGCCGAGGCCGCGCCTGTGGAGGAAAACGCCGTGCCGGATGATTTCGGTTTCGGTTCTTCCGGCGCCAATGCGGATGGCTTCGGTTTCTAGCCCCATCGCCCGGCATGCAAGCAAAACGGCCCTTCCGGCAGGCGGGGGGGCCGTTTTTTGGGTGAGGGCAAAGCTCACTCCAGGCTTTGTTCTCCCCATTTGACGAGTTTCATGGGAGCCTTCATGTCCTCATCGCCTCATGTCGCCGATGTTCTCGCCTCCGCTGTTTCCCGCGGGCGGCTCTGGCCTGTGCGCCGGGCCTCCGCCGAAGACTTTCCGGCTCTGGTCGAACTCTGGCGGCGCAGTGTGGAGGCCACGCATGATTTTTTGCTGCCCGGCGATCTGGAGCGGATCGGCGCGGAGGTGGCAAGCGTCTGTCTGCCGGGTGTGGCGGAAGTCTGGCTGAGCGAAGCGAGCGGCCGCCCGGCGGGCTTTCTGGGCTGCAACGGGCCGCATGTGGAAATGCTTTTTGTGGAGCCGGAATTTTTTGGACGCGGCGTGGGGGGCGCGCTGCTGCGACACGCCCGGAGACGGCATGGCGCGCTGCGTCTGGAAGTCAACGAGCAGAACGCGGGAGCGCTGGCCTTTTATCAACGCCAGGGCTTTGAAATCACGGGCCGCTCGGCGCTGGACAACGCGGGGCGGCCCTATCCCCTGCTGCGTCTGGCCTGGCGAGGGTAAGGGCCCTGTCGGCGCTCAGGCGATATCCCGGCTGTCCGGTCGGCCCATGCGGCCGCGCAGGCCGTGCCACGCGGCCCGAAGAACAAGCGGCAGCCGCTTGAACTGGCCCCGGCGCAGACGGTTAAGCGCCACGCCGGCCAGGCTTGCCAGAGCTGCGGGCAGAAAGCATGGATAATAGCGGCGGATGATGTATATTCTGTTGCGTATGGCAAGGTAGTCCATCAGGCGACTGCGCGCGGTTTTTTGATGCGGCATGCCGCCGCCGCGCGCGCCCGTGCTGCCGCCTTCTTTGTGCAGCACAAGACTTTTGGGGGCCCAGGCCGGGATGAAACCCGCGCGGCGCGCCTCAATGCCAAAGGCCGCATCTTCATAATACAGAAAATAGTCTTCCGGCAGCAGCCCGACAGTACGCAGAACACGCCGCCGCACCAGCGCCGAAGCGCCCACGGGGTAGGCCATGCGCGCTTCCACCGCGGCGGGATCCGCCGTCAGCAGTTGGGATCGGGCCGAGCCGCCCAGCAGGAAGGTTGTGCGGCCGGTCAGCGGGCAAAGCGTGCAGCCGCCCGCGGCCTGCGCCACATCCGGCGCATGGGCGTAGCACAGCGACGAGCCGCACAGCCCGGCCTCCGGTCGCGCGTTGAGGCGCTCGCACAGGGCCTCCAGCGCGTCGGGCTCCGGTTCCGTATCCGTATTCAGCAGCCAGAAGGCCTCTATGCCGTCAAAGGCGGGCGCTGTCAGCAAAAGACGCAGGGCCGCGTTATTGCCGCCCGCGAAGCCGCTGTTTTCAGGCAGCGCCAGAAACAGCGCATCCGTCGCGGGCGGCGTCTGACCAGGGCGCAGCGCGGCGGGAGGCTCACACCCCCCAGAGCGCCGCAACGCGCGCCAGCCTGTCAGCAGGGCCTCGCGTTCAGCGGGGCGGGAGGCGTTGTCGGCAATGATCACGCAGGCGGGCCGGGCCCGCAGGCCATGCAGAGCCCGCAGGCAGGCCAGAGCGTCCCCGGCGCTGTTGTAATGCACAAGAACCACGGCGCAACGGGCGGCGGTAAGCTGGCGTTCCATTGTTCCCTTCCTTCTTGCCCGGCGGGGCGGAGTGCGGGTATCATGTCCAAAGCCGGGCGGAAACGCAATGGCGTGAAGCGGCAGGGGGTGGGTGTGAAAACAGTGCTTTTTCTGGATCAATACGGCGGTATGGGCGGCGGGCAGCGCGTGCTGCTGGCGCTGGCCCAGGCCGCGCGCGACGCGGGCTGGCGTGTGGAGGCGCTTTTGCCGTCCGGCCCGTGCGCGGAGGCTCTGACGCGGATGGGCGCGCGCGTGCGCGTCACGCCTGAATGCCGCTTGCGCGAAGGGCGCAAGGGGCCGCTGGACGCCCTGGCGCTGCTCTGGCATACCCTGCGCGTATTCTGCGGGCATCTGGCTGCCCTGCGCGGGGCCGATCTGCTGTACGCCAACGGCGGCCGCATGTATCCGCTCTGCTTCATGGCCTCTTTGCTGTTGCGCAGACCCGCAGCGTACCATGTGCATCTCAATCCCGGCGACGCGCACATGCGCGTGCTGCGCCTCCTGCTGCGGAGCAGGCTGACGCGGCGCATCGCGCTGCCGTCCCGCTATATTGAGCGGGTTCTTCACAAGGCCGGCGCGGCCTTCGGCGACGCCCGCGCGCGTTTGGTGGAAAACGGCCTGGACGAGCGTTTTGACGGCGTGGTCTTCAAGGACAGATTCACGGGAAGACCGTTGCGCCATGTGGGCGTCGTGGGCCGTGTCTGCGCCGAAAAGGGGCAGGATGCGCTTCTGCCGCTGGCTGCGGCCCTGCCGCGCATGCATTTTCATGTGCTTGGCGACGCGGCCTTTTACGATCATGTCTATTTTGAGGAACTCAAAGCCCGCGCGCCGTCCAATGTGCATTTTTACGGCTGGGTGGAGGATATTCCGGGCAAAGCGGACGAGATCGGCCTGCAGGTCTGCCTTGTGCCGTCGCGCTGCCCGGCTGGCGCGGGAACGCGACTTTTTGAGGCCTCTCCTCTGGTTCCCTTGCAAATGATGGCTCTGTCCTGCCTTGTAATCCCACGCCGTCTCGGCGTGCTGGCGGACATGGCGGAACGCTTCGGCCTGCCCGCCTTTGAAAAGGATGATGAACTGCCCGCGCTGCTGCGCGATCTGGCCGCGCAGGACGGCGCAATGCTGGCGGCCGGCATTCGTGAAAATATGGCCGTTATAACGCGGGAGTATTCGCACGCCGCATTTCAGAGACGCTTGCGCGACTTTTTTGCGGAACTTGACTGAGGCGCCGGCTTCACGGAAACAAGCCGTCCTGCGCCGGGCAAGGGAGAAGGCGTATCGTAAGAATTGCTGGACGGAGCGGAGGCTTCAGCATAAGCTGATGGAATAACGCCACGCGCAAGGCTGGCCGAGACTGTGAGAAACATGGTTGCGGATTACAGAAAGCGGTTCTTGTCAATGGGCATGCGTGAATGCTGAATTCTCAACTTTTTTCCGTGCTCCTGAGTAGTTATACGCGCCTGGAGAGCCCGTTGCGGCATCGCTTTTGGCGCGTGCTGCTGCTGTCCGGCGTGGTGGCCGTCATGGAATTTGCGCTGGCCGCCTCGGTTTCGCTGCTGGGCGTGGTTCTGGCCGCGCCGCAAAGCCTGCTGCAAAGTCCCGTCGTCCACCGTTTGCTGAAGGTTTTTCCTTCTCTGGAGCCAATCGCGCATGATCAGCGTCAGCTTTTAGCCTGGCTGCTGGCGTCGCTGTGCGGCGTCCTGATCTGCAAATCATGTGCACTGGGCCTTCTGACCTGGCGGCAGGCGAGCTTCTGCCAGGCTGTGGGGCTGTTTTTCAGCGAGGATCTTTTTCGACGCCTTTTGCATGCGCCGTATCTGTGGCATGTGCAACAACAGATCAGCACACTTCAGACCAGGCTCGACTGGTGCCAGTCAGCGGCAAATTTTATGCTGGCCGTTCAACAGGCCCTGGGGCAGTTGGTGGTCGTCTTTATCCTGCTGGGTGTGGTCTTTGCGGCGGCTCCCGTGGTGGCCCTGCTTGTCTGCGCGTGCACAGGCGGCTGCGCTGCCCTGACCTACAGGCTGAGCCGACACAAGATACGGCAGTTGAGCGCTGTCCTGGCCCGATCGGAAATTGCCATGGGCAAGGCGAGCCATCCCGCCCTGTATGGCATCCGGGAAGTTAAAATCTACCGTCAGGAGCAAGCGTTTTTACGAGAATACGCCGCTTCCCGCCGGGAGTACGCCGCGGCGCAACGACTGCTGCCTGTGGTGCATCCCTTGCCCTCCTGGATTCTGGAAGTTGTGGGGATGGGCATGCTGTTTATGGCGGTGCTTTATATGAATGCCCAGAATGCGCCTCTCGCGCGCCTTACGGGCACACTGGCTCTGCTGGCGGCGGTGGCGTGGCGGCTGCTGCCCACGATAAATCGTTTTGTCACATACTTACTGCAATTACAGCAATGTCTTATAAACGTTCAAGGCATGTTCGCGTTGCTGGACGCGGTAAAGTCTCAGACAGGAACCGCACGCATCACAGCAGAATCCTGTTCACTGCATGAGGCCCTGGAACTGCGTGACGTGTCCTTTCGGTACCCCGGCAGCGCCGGCGACAAGCCGGATGCCTTGCGGCAAATCAGCCTGCGGATTCCGCGCGGCGGCATGGTCGGGCTTATCGGCCCGTCGGGGGCGGGCAAAAGCACGGTGGTGGGTCTGCTCACGGGCCTGCTGGAACCCACATCCGGCGATCTGCTTGTGGATGGTCGGCCCCTGACGCCCGCCCGGCGGAAAGGCTGGCAAAGCTCCATTGGTTATGTGCCGCAGTCGCCTTTTCTGCTCAATGCCAGCATAGCGGAAAATGTGGCTTTCAGCCAGTGGGGAGGAACAATTGACCGAGAGCGGGTAGCCCGGTGCTGTCGCATGGCGGCTATGGATTTTCTGGATGCACTGCCGGAAGGCATGGATACGGTCATCGGCGAACGCGGCGTGCGCCTTTCAGGCGGCCAGGTGCAACGTGTCGCCATTGCCCGGGCCCTGTACGAAAGCCCGCAGATGATACTTTTTGACGAGGCTACCAGCGCTCTTGACGGGGCCTCGGAGCAGGCCATACAAAATACCATCAACAGCCTGAGCGGCCAGGTGACTATGGTCGTCGTGGCCCATCGGCTGACGACAGTGGAGAAGTGTGATTATATATACTGGATAGATGAAGGAAAGATTGTGATGGGCGACAAGGCGGAAGCGGTTTTGCCGCCATATAAAAAATTTCTTCAGAATAAAAGCTTGGCAATGAACCATGGCAATATAATAAAATTTACATGATCCTCCCGGATATGCTTTTAGGATGGCTCATGTACGAACGACGGAGCAAGCTTACCACCCGGCAGCAATCTGAGCTGATTCGCTTTTTTGTTGCGGGAGCAACGGCTCGTGCGGCAGGAGAAATTGTAGGTGTCCATCGCAATACGGCAACCTCGTATTTTATGCGCCTGCGACGCCTGATTGCCACGCATTTGCCCAGTTATCGTTTGTCTGGAGAAGTTGAAGCGGATGAAAGCTATTTTGGCGGGGTACGAAAAGGGAAACGCGGGCGTGGAGCCGCCGGGAAAATAGCAGTTTTCGGGTTACTGAAGCGTAATGACAAGGTTTACACGGCCATAATTCCCAACGCATGCACCGCAACGCTGATGCCGATTATCGAGGAGCGAGTTGAGCCGGACAGTATCGTGTACACTGATACTTTCAAGGCATATAATGCCCTGGACATCAGCGGGTTCCATCACCACCGAATCAATCATTCAAGGCAGTTTGCGGAACAAGCTAACCATATCAATGGGATAGAAAATTTTTGGAATCAAGCGAAAAGGCATTTGCGGCGTTTCAACGGCATAACACCGGAACATTTTTATTGGTTCCTGAAGGAGTGTGAATGGCGGTTCAATGGAGGCAACCATCGAAAGCTTCTATCTCAGCTAATTCATTGGGTTAATAGGGCTAAACATTAGCCTTAACTAGGACAGCCCCCAAACTTTTTATCTCCATTTGAATGAATGTGAGTTTCGGTTACTCATAGGCAAGAGGACATTTGCCTTCTGGTGCTAAAACCGCTCAGGGAAAATCCTCTTTACTAGTCAAGAACCAGTCTTATTCTGGGGGTTCTTGTGGCGACAGCCCCGCCCTTCGTTGCGCTTCGGGCGGCGTGCGGAAAAATCTCCCTTTTTTACTGACAAACAAAACCCATGACGTATTTTTACTGGGGTTTAAGCCTAGAACAGATGGCCTTCTTGCGACGGAATAATTTTTTGTACGTCTGAAGCTTGCGAGGCTGCGTCGGAGGCGGGCGGGTTTAAAATTTTTAACGATCCGGCAAACGAGTCACAAATTTTTATGTTATATTTCATTAAGTTAAAAGAACTTCCAAAAGTTTCTAATTTGGCATGCCTGTTGCAGTATAAAAAGTACCTTCCTTTCTTTTGCTGACAGCCTCCTCCAAATAAAGCGGCCTGCCTCCCCAAGCGGGCCGTTTTTTATGCCGGGCCCTTTTTATGGACGGAAACAGCATGGATCAGCAGCATTTTCTTGCTTCGGAATATGCCCCGGCCCAGGCCGGGGAGGCGGCTTTTCACATCATCCCCGCGCCGCTGGAGCGCAGCGTCTCTTACGGCGGCGGCGCGGCCAGGGGGCCGGCGGCCCTGCTGGCCGCCTCCCAGCAGCTGGAAGCCTGGGAAAGCGGCCTTGCGCCGGGCGAGTCAGGTTTTTATACCGCCCCCGCCGTGGATTGCTCCGGCGCGGTGGAAGCCGTGCTGGCCCGCATTGAGGCAGCCGCGCTCCATGCCCTGGACTGCGGGGCCGTGCCCGTGCTGCTGGGCGGCGAGCACAGCGTGAGCCTGGGCGCATTGCGCGCTCTGGCCCGGCGGGCCAGGGAAGCCGGCGAGCCGTTCGGCGTTATCCAGTTTGACGCGCATGCGGACCTGCGGGCCGAATACGAGGGCGACCCCTTTTCCCACGCCTGCGTCATGCGCCGGGCCGTGGCTGATCTGGGCCTGCCCCTGGCGCAATTTGCGGTGCGCGACATGAGCCGGGAAGAGGCCGAAGCGCGCAGGCTCTACAATGTCACCCATTACGACGCCTATTTTCTGGCGCGCGTGGGCCTGCCGGAACAGCCCCTGCCTGGGGATTTTCCGCGCCACATCTACATCAGCTTTGATGTGGACGGGCTGGATTCGTCCCTGATGCCCGCCACGGGCACGCCTTCGCCGGGCGGCATTTCCTGGCGCGAGGCCCAGTTCATTCTGGAGCGCTGCGTCCGGGGGCGGGAGGTCGTGGGCTTGGACGTGGTTGAGCTGGCCCCCATTCCCGGTCTGCACCACGCGGATTTTACCGCCGCCAAGCTGACGCATCTGCTTATGGCTCTGGCCCTGCAAAGCCGGAGCCCCCTACAGGGAGAAGACGCATGAAAAACACCGTCGCCACGTTCAGGCAGGCCAAGGGCAAAGAAAAGCTGACCATGCTCACGGCCTATGATTACAGCATCGCCCGGCTCATGGACCAGACCGGCATCAACGCCCTGCTGGTGGGGGATTCGCTGGGCATGGTCATGCTGGGCCATGCGGACACCTTGTCCGTGACCCTGGAGGATATGATCCGGCATTGCGCGGCCGTGGCGCGCGGCGCGCAATCGGCCCTGGTGATCTGCGACATGCCTTTCATGAGCTGCCAGGTGGGCGTGGCCGATACCGTGCGCAACGCCGGGCGGCTGGTCAAGGAAGGCCGGGCCCAGGCCGTCAAGCTGGAGGGCGGCGCGGATTTTTGCGACGAGGTGCGCGCCCTGGTGCGGGCCTCCATTCCGGTCATGGGGCATCTGGGCCTCACGCCGCAATCGGTCAACGCCCTGGGCGGCTACAAAGTGCAGGGCAAAAGCCTGGCCGCGGCCCAGAAACTGCTGGACGACGCCCGCGCCGTGCAGGAGGCCGGGGCTTTTTCCCTGGTGCTGGAATGTGTGCCCGCCGCGTTGGCCGCCCGCATCACGCGGGAGCTGGAAATTCCGGTCATCGGCATCGGCGCGGGGCCGGAGTGCGACGGTCAGGTGCTGGTCTGGCAGGACATGCTGGGCCTCAACGACGGCGGAACCGCCAGGTTTGTCAAACGCTTCGGCGCGGTGGGCGAGGCCGCGCGCGCGGCCTTCATGGACTATGCGCGGGAAGTGCGGCAGGGGGCCTACCCCGCGCCGGAACACTGCTACACCATGGAAGGCGAGGCCGAGCTGCTGGAAAAACTCTACTGACGTTGCGGCGCGCATGTCGCGCGGCGGCATGCGCGCTGTCCGACGGAATGGCGTTTATGCCCCCTTTTCCAGGAAAAAGGCCGGAGAGTATTCCACCAGGCCGCTCAGGCGGCCTGTGCCGCCGAGCCGGATGGCCATAAAGGCTTCCTCCGGCGCGTCAAAAGGGGAAGCGAGGCCGAAAACGGATGCGGGCTGGTAGCCGAAACGCGCATAATAGCCCGCATGACCCAGCAGAATCACAAATTCCCAGCCCAGAGCGCGGGCAAGTTCGTGGCCGCGCCGGACAAGGGCGCCGCCTATGCCCAGACCGCGGCGCGACGGCAGCACAGCCAGCGGGGCCAGGGCCAGGGCCGCCGCATTGCCGACCTTCAGCCTGCTGAACATGACATGGCCGACAATGCGGCCGTCTTCTTCCGCCACAAGACTCAGCTGGGGGATATACTCCCGTGAACGGCGCAGGCGATCAACAAGATGGTGTTCGTCGCCGTCGGCGTGCTGGGCGCGCGCAAAGGCGCGGCGCACCAGGTCGTGAATGGCGGGAAAGTCCTCCGGGGATTCAGGGCGGATAGTAACCGGCATATGTGCCCTCATGGCGGCGCGCACTGTCAGCGCCCGCCGCCGACAGTCCATTGCCGCATTGAAAAGGATTTACGGCAACGGGCGGAAATTTCCGCCCGTTGCCGTGTATTGTGTTCAGGAGGCGTTTTTCAGGGCCGCGCTCTGAAAGGCGTATTTTCAGTTCCCCTGTCTCCAGCAGCCGCCGCGTCCGCCGTAACCGCCATGACCGTGACCGCCGTGGCGCATGCCCATGTCGTGGTCATAACCCATGTGGCCGTATCCGGGGCCCATGTGGCCACACGCCGTGGGCAGGCCCTCTTTGTCGAGCTGCGCCCGGAGGTCGACGCGGGCGGCAAGCATCTTGCCGCGCAGCTCGCCGATTTCTTTGGACAGGCTTTCAATTTTACCCTTGTCGGGCGAGGGGCTGCTCATCTGGGCGTCCAGTTCGGCGCGCTTGGTGATCAGAGCCTGGCGAACGGAGTCCATTTTCGCATAATGGCTGTTGAAAATGCTTTGGGCCTTTTCCCTCTGCTCCGGCGAGAGGGGGGCATTGTAGCGGGGGCCGCCGGCGCAGTCGTCATAACCGCGCGCCTGGCTGATGCCGGCGAAGCCCAGAACAAGCATCGCCGCAAGGGCCAGAGTCGTTGTGCGCAGAGTCGTCTTTTTCATTGTGTTCTCCAGAGGGTTTGTGTGCGAAACCGTCGCGGCGCGCACAGCTTGTCATATATTTTGGCGTTCGCGCTGATGTTTCAGGCGAACCGCCCGATATAAAGCAAAGCGCGTGCCGTTTGCATCAACATATTGAAATAAAATAAATAATTAAAAAGTACTGCCTCAAATGTTGTCCGTAACGCGGGAAAGGCGTAACCTTTTTACCCGCTGACGGGTAAAAAGGTTACGCGCATGGCCTGAGGGCGTGGAAACGGCTGATATGGAAACCGCGCCGCGTAACGGCCGCCCGCGCTTGCGGCATTCAGGGGCGGCGCGGGCATGAAATTTGTAAATAATACGGACGCGGCGGTTCATATTTGATTCTGGATATGTTCAGGGCGACAATGCCCTGAAGGCAATCCGCCTTGTACAGGGATAGTATGCAAAAGCGCCACGCGACGCTCTCTCACGAGGAACAGCGGCGACATACACGGTTTTTCTGGCGGGCGCTGGCCGGGCTGGCCCTGGCGGGCATATGCGCCACGGCCATGATGGTCGCGCGCGGGGCCGAGCAGGAAAAGCGCCAGCTGCTGGACAATATGCAGGGCCGGGCCGATGTGCTGATCTGGGCTTTGGAGGGCAGCGCCCGCTCTTTCGGCCACATGCGCCAGAACCCCATGCTGAATCTGGTGGCGGAAGTGGCCAGACAGCCGGGCGTGGCTTATATCGCCCTGGTGGATGCGGACGGGCGGATACTGCTGCACAGCGACCCCGCTCTGGCGGGCGCGCTGCTCTATGACAGCGAGACCCTGCGCGGCCTGCGTGTAAGCGACAGTTCCCAAAGCCGTTTCGTGCCGGGCGACCCTGATCTGTTCGAAACCTACAAAACCTTCACGCCTTCCCGGCCCCGCGCGGGCGGCATGGGGCACATGCGGCGGCATATGGCGGGCGGCGGGCACGCCATGCCGTGGGCGAATCCGGCGGAGGGCCAAGCCGTCTTCGTGGGGCTGGACGCCTCGCACTTTGCGGAAAGGCTGCATGAATACGTTTTTCATCTCAGCGTCATAGCCGGGCTTGTGACGCTGGCGGTTCTGGGCGGCGTCGTGCTGCTGTTCTACATTCAGAATTACCGTTTTTCCAGAAGAATGCTGGAGGATACGCGGGCTCTGGCCGCGCAGGTCATTGACAGCCTGCCCGCCGCGCTGGTGGTGACGGACCCGCATGGGCGCATCTCGCTGAGCAACCGCCACGGCCTGGAAATGCTGGGGCTTTCCGGGCGGGAAAAGGAGCCGCTTTCCCTGCATGACGCGCCGTCGCTGAACTGGCAGGCCCTGATGGACGAGCTGGATGCCGGCGCTGTCATTCTGGAACGGGACATGGATCTGTTCCGTTCCAGGGCCAAGCCGTTGCCGGTCAGCCTCAGCGCCGCGAAAATCATCGGCAGTGAACAGAGCTTTCTGGGCTATCTGTTCATTCTGCGCGACCTGGGGGAGATACGCAGACTTCAGAAACAGCTTCGGCAGAGCGAGCGGCTTTCCGCGTTGGGCAATCTGGCCGCAGGGGTGGCCCATGAAATCCGCAATCCGCTCAGTTCCATCAAGGGCTATGCCACCTATCTGACCGAGAAGCTGAAAAACGACAAAATGGCCTATGCCACGGGGCATATTCTGATTCAGGAGACCGAGCGCCTGAATCGCGTCATGTCGGATCTGCTGAGCGTGGCCAGGCCGTTGGAGCTGCGCTTGAAACCGGTGCGCGTGGAAGGCGTGCTCAGGCAGGCCGCGCGGCTGATCGCCCCGGACGCGGAGGAAAAGGGCGTGGCCGTGCATTTGCGCCTGCCGCCGCCCGGCGTTTTTCCAGAGCAGGGCATCCCGCTGGACGCCGACCGTCTGATGCAGGCCCTGCTCAATCTGCTGGTCAACGCCGTGCAGGCCACGGCAAGCGGCGGCGACATTGAGATACGCCTGGAAAGCGCGCGGGACAGGGCCGGCAAGAGCGCTCCCGGCGGGGGGGACGATTTCTGGAGCATCAGCATCAGCGACACGGGCTGCGGCATGCCGGCGCAGACCGTGGCCCAGCTGTTCACTCCCTATTTCACGACCAAGGCTTCCGGCGTCGGCCTCGGCCTGGTCATCAGCCAGCGCATTGTGGAGCAGCACGGCGGAGAAATAAAGGTATTCAGCCGGCCGGGCAAGGGAACCACCTTCACCATATTGCTGCCCGCGGCCGCGCGCGAAGAGGATGGGCCATGAAAAAGCTGACGATTCTGGTGGCCGACGACGACGCCACTCACCGGGAGATGCTGCGAACCCTGCTGCACGAATGGGGCTATGCCGCCGGCGAGGCCGCGGACGGCGAACGGGCCGTGGCCCTTTGCCGCGAACAGCCCTTTGATCTGGCGCTCATGGACGTGCGCATGCCCAAAAAGAACGGCCTGGAGGCTCTGAAGGACATCAAGGCGCACAATCCGGCCCTGCCAGTGCTGATCATGACCGCCTTTTCAGACGTGGCGGCGGCTGTGGAAGCCATCAAATCCGGCGCATACGACTATCTGACCAAGCCGCTGGATTTTGAAAAGCTCAAGGTCGTTCTGCGCAACGTCTTCGCCCATGTGGGCCTGGTGGAGGAAAACGCCTCCCTCTCCCGCAGTCTGGCCGCCACCGAGGCCCGTTCGGACATGGTGGGGCGCAGCGCGGCCATGTCCGCTCTCTGGGAGATGATTCGCACCATCGCGCCCACGGACGCCACAGTGCTGATCACCGGCGAGTCGGGCACAGGCAAGGAGCTGGTGGCCAGGGCCGTGCATGCGGCCAGCCGCCGGGCGCAGGGGCCCTTTGTGGCGGTGAACTGCGCGGCCCTCACGGAATCGCTGCTGGCCTCGGAACTTTTCGGGCACGAAAAGGGCGCGTTCACCGGCGCGGACAAAAAGCACGAGGGGCTTTTTCTCAGGGCGGACGGCGGCACGATTTTTCTGGACGAGATAGGGGAAATGCCCCTGTCCATGCAGGTCAAGCTGCTGCGGGCGATTCAGGAGCGTGAGGTGCTCAGCGTGGGCGGCAACAGGGCCGTGCCCGTGGATGTGCGCATCATTGCGGCCACCAACCGCGATCTGGCGCGAGAGGTGGATGCCGGGAACTTCCGGCAGGATCTCTATTACCGGCTGAATGTGGTTGCCCTGGCCCTGCCGCCGCTGCGCGAACGCGCGGACGACATCCCCCTGCTGGCGCAGCATTTCATGAATCGTTTCGCCGCCAGGAACGGCAAGCGGATCAAAGGCTTCACGCCCGGCGCCATGGACCGTCTGGTGCGCTATGCCTGGCCGGGCAATGTGCGCGAGCTGGAAAACGTCATTGAGCGGGCCTCCATTCTGCTGCTGGGCGAGCACATCAGCGAGCGGGAACTGCCGGAGCGACTGAAAGCGCCGGAACAGGGCGACGCCCTGGCCGACGCTCTGGAATCGGATTGCCCGACCCTGGATGATGTGGAACGGGCCGTGATTCTGAAAACCCTGAAGCGCTTTGGCGGCAACAAAACCGAGGCCGCCAGGGCTCTGGGCATTACCCGCAAGACCCTGCACGCCCGGCTGAACAGGTATCAGAGCGGGCGGGACAACGCGGAGGCGGGCGACGCCACCGTCGGCTAGGGTCTGATTGCAAAAGTGGGCACACTACAAAATCCGCAAGGATTTTGCGGCGGCGCAGCCGGGGCATTTGCGAAAAACCACGTTTTTTCGCCAACAATCCCGCAAAAATTCTTCGCGGAATTCCGCGCGGAACCTTTGCAATTAGACACCGGGGTCGCGGGCGCGGACGGCGCATGGACATCCGGCTGGGCGCGTGGCATACTGCGACATCGCTTTGGTATGCGAAAACGGCCGCGCCCGGCATGCGGTCGCTTTTTTCTCCCATTCGTTCCGCGTTGGAGCTGATTGCCTTTACCATGCGCTGTGATTCAAAGGCTTTTCAGCCGAAAAACGCGCCTGTCGTCGCCAGAGCCCCATGGGCTTTCCCGCGTCAGCGGGGCGGGCGCAGGCTGTTTTTCGGCGCGCGGGCTGAAGGCCGGCCAGGCCGAAGACGCCCCCGCGCGGGAAACGGGCTGAACGGTTCCGGCTCTCCCGCCACGGAGACCCCCCGCGGAGCGCCTCTGGAGGACACATGGGCAACATGGCCGCCGGCGGCATTGTCGGCATGAGCATCAGGCCGTATGCGCTGATGACGCTCCCCGCCGTGCTCCGCGCCCTTATCGGCTGCGCCGGAAGCTGTGCGCGGAAGGAAAGGACGCTGGCGGCCTGCAAAACCTCCCTGGCGATTTTCGCCGCCGGTTCCCTTCTCTTTCTGTCCGGTTCGCGCCTGTTCACGCTGTTCGGCTTCACGCCGGACGCCCTTAGCATCGGCCCGGGCCCGCTGCTGGCGGCCATTGCGGCCCGGGTGATTTTTACGAACATGGCCGCGTTTTTGGACTCGCTGGACTCACTGGACTGGCAGGCCCCGCCGCGCGGCGCATGCGCCTGCGTTGTCATGCCCCGGCGGGCCGGGGCCGAAAGGGAGAATGATGTATGGAAGGCTCCGTCAGCGACCTGCTGGGAACGAGCATCAAGCTGTATGCTCTGATGACCCCGCCCGCAGTGCTCAGCGCCTTTATCAGCGGCACCAAGGAGTATGACAAAAGACAGAAAATCTCCGTGGCCTTCAAAACCTCCACGGCGATTTTTGTTATCGGCGTGGTGCTCTATCTGTTTGGCTCCAATCTGTTTGAGCTGTTCGGCTTCACGCTGGACGCCTTTCGCATCGGTTCCGGGGTTCTGCTTATGCTGACGGCCGTGACCCTGATGAACGACGACGGCGACACTGTGCACGCCAGGCACGAGGGCGACATCAGCGTGGTGCCCCTGGCCATTCCGCTGGGCATGGGGCCGGCCTCCATCGGCGCGGTCATGGTCATGGGCGCGTCCGCCGCTGATTTTCGCGGGATGCTGGTGGGGGTGCTTTCCCTGCTGCTGGCGGCCGGGGGCATGTTTCTGCTGCTCTGCCTGTCCGACGGCGTGGCGCGGGTGCTGCGCCGAACCGGCATCGCCGTGCTGTCAAAACTTACGGGGCTGCTGCTGGCGGCCATTGCGGCCCAGGTTGTGTTCACGGGCATCAACGGTTTTTTGAAATAAGCCCGCGTACGGGCAGGAGGTCGGGAATGCGTCTGCTGGAAAAATATTTCAACCCCGCCGCCAGGGGCAGTTCCGTCAAAAAGGAATGCCTGGCTGGTCTGACCACATTCATGGCCATGTGCTACCTTGTTTTTGTGGCGCCGGCCATGCTGGCTGACGCGGGCATGCCGAAAGACTCCGCTGTGGCCGCCACCATCTGGGTGACCATTCTGGCGACCCTGGGCATGGGCCTGTGGGCCAGGTTTCCGGTGGGCGTGGCGCCGGGGCTGGGCATCACGGCCTTTTTCGCCTATTACATTTGCGGCCCGGCGGGCTACACATGGCAGACGGGCATGGGGGCGGTATTCATTTCCGGCGTGATTTTTCTGCTGCTTACGGCCACCCGCGTGCGCCAGATGATCATCAATGCCGTGCCCATGGACCTGAAATACGCCATTGTGGTGGGCATTGGCGCGTTTATCGCCTTTATCGGCATGAAGAGCTGCGGCATTGTGGCGGCGGATCCCTCCACCTTCGTGACGCTGGGCAATCTGGGCCAGCCCCAGACCCTGCTGGCCGTGGCCGGGCTGTTTCTGATCGGCGCGCTCATGGCCCTGCGCATTCCCGGCGCCATGATCATAGGCATTCTGGCCGTCACCCTGGCGGGCATGCTGCTGGGGATAACGCCTGTGCCGAAAGAGGGAATTTTCTCCACATCCTTGCCGCTGCCCACGGAAACCTTTTTGCAGCTGGATCTCAGGGGCGCGCTGCACCACGGCCTGTTCTCGATTATCTTCACCCTGACCATGGTGGATCTTTTTGACAACATGGGCGTGCTCATCGGCCTGGCGCAAAAATCCGGCTTCATGCGCGAGGATGGACATATTGAAAATCTGGACAGGGCCCTGATTACGGATTCTCTGGCCACCATGTCCAGCGCCCTGCTGGGGGCCACCACGGCCACCAGCTATCTGGAAAGCGCCACGGGCGTGGCCGAGGGCGGTCGCACGGGTCTGACCGCCGTGGTCATCGCCGGGCTGTTTTTTCTTTCGCTGTTTTTTGCGCCCCTGGTGGCGCTCGTGCCCTCCTTCGCCACCGCGCCGGTGCTGATCATTGTGGGCGCGCTGATGATGCAGGAGGTGGGGCGCATCCGCTTCGCGGACTTCACCGTGGCTCTGCCCGCCTTCCTGACCATCGTAAGCATGCCGCTGACCTTTAATATCGCCACGGGTTTCGGTTTCGGCTTTGTGAGCTGGGTGGGCGTCAGGCTGCTTTCGGGCCGTTTCAGAGACGTCAATCTGATCATGTGCGTCATTGCCCTGTGTTTCGGGGTGAACTTCGCGCTACGGCTGCATTAGAGCCTTTTCACGTTGCAATGCGCTGTCGGCAGACAGGGCAAAAAGGCAGTCTGGAAATTTTCGGTGCGCGCCGCGCCAGGGGGGCGGAATGAAAAAGGAACAAGGCAAACGCGAAATGCTGGGCAGCCGCCTGGGCTTTCTTTTACTGTCGGCGGGCTGCGCCATCGGCCTCGGCAATGTCTGGCGTTTTCCCTATATCACAGGCGCGTATGGCGGCGCCATTTTTGTGGGCATCTATATTTTCTTTCTTTTCGCCATCCTGCCCATCATGATCATGGAATTTGCCGTGGGCCGCGCCTCGCGCCGGAACATGGGGCTGGCCCTGCGCGTGCTGGAACCGGCGGGCACGGGCTGGCACCGTTTTGGCTGGCTGGCGCTGGTGGGCAGCTATCTGCTGATGATGTTTTACACCACAGTGACGGGCTGGATGCTCTCCTACTGCTGGTTCATGGCTTCAGGCGCCTTGTCCGGTCTGACGCCCGAAGCCGTGGGCGGTTTTTTCAAAAACGCGCTGGGGCGCGCCGATGTGCAGATTATCGGCATGAGCCTGAGCGTGGCCATAGGCTTCGGCGTCTGCGCCCTGGGCGTTCAGAAGGGCGTGGAGCGCGTGGTCAAGCTGATGATGGTGGGCCTGCTGCTGATTCTGCTGCTTCTGGTGGTTCGCGCGCTGCTGCTGCCCGGCGCGGGCGCGGGCGTGCGCTTTTACCTCGTGCCGGACTGGGGCAAATTCAGTGAAGTGGGCGTGTTCAGCGTTTGCAACGCGGCCATGAACCAGGCGTTTTTCGCTCTTTCCGTGGGCATCGGGGCCATGACCATTTTCGGCAGCTATCAGACCAGGGATCGCTCGCTCACCGGCGAAGCGCTCTGGATCATGGTGCTGGACACCTTTGTGGGCATCATGGCCGGTCTGATCATTTTTCCGGCCTGCTTCGCCTTTGGTGTGGAGCCAGGCGCCGGGCCGGGGCTGGTTTTCGTGACTCTGCCCAATATCTTCAACGCCATGAGCGGCGGCCGCCTCTGGGGCACGCTGTTCTTCATCTTTCTGGCTTTTGCCTCCCTGTCCACAATCATCGCGGTTTTTGAGAACATCATTTCCTACAGCGCGGACGTCTGGGGCATGCCGCGCCGCAGGGCCACGGTCTTGCACGCCGGGGTCATGTGGCTGCTGTCCCTGCCCTGCGCGCTGGGCTTCAATCTGTTGAGTTTTGTGCAGCCCCTGGGCGCGGGCAGCAGCATTCTGGACCTTGAGGATTTTCTAATCAGCAACAATATCCTGCCGCTGGGCGGCCTGCTTTTTCTGCTGTTCTGCTGCCTGCGGCGGGGCTGGGGCTGGGACGGCTTTCTGGCCGAAGTGGATCAGGGCGTGGGCGTCAGGTTTCCGCGCCGGTTGCGCGCCTATCTGACCTGGGTGCTGCCCTGCCTGATTCTGCTGCTCTTTGTGGCGGGCTATGTGGACAAATTCTGGAAGAGCTGAAAGGAGGCGGGCGGAGTGTCTTGCCTTTGCCGTCGCATCGCGGCATACTTTTTCTTTGCGTCCGGCCCTGTTGCGCGGGCCGCGCGCCGGGAGGGCATCCCGGAATTCGCCCTGAAAAGGAATCGTCATGAAAGCATCTTTGCTGCGGCAAAAGGCGCGCCCCCGGAAACCGCTCTGGCGCGAATACGGTGAAGCCTTGCTGGTCGCTCTGGTTCTGGCCCTGCTTATCCGCACCTTTGTGGTTCAGGCGTTCAAAATTCCCTCCGAATCCATGCTTCAGACCCTGCTGGTGGGCGACCATCTGCTGGCCAGCAAGTTCGCTTACGGCGTCCGCATTCCCTTTACCGACACCTATGTCTACAAGGGGGACGACCCGGCGCGGGGCGACATCATCATCTTCAAGTACCCCAATGATCCCAGCGTGGACTATATCAAGCGAATCATCGGCCTGCCCGGCGACGTTATCGAGGTGCGCAACAAGCAGCTCTACCGCAACGGCCAGCCGGTCATGGAATCCTATATCCGTTTTGCCGACCCGGACGGCATGGAACCCGTGCGGGACAACTACGGGCCGGTCACCGTGCCGCCCGGCAAATATTTCGTCATGGGCGACAACCGCGACAACTCACTGGATTCCCGCTTCTGGGGCTTTGTGGATCGCAACGCCATCCGGGCCAAGGCCTGGCGCATTTACTGGTCCTGGGGCGGACTGGACGACATCCGCTGGGGGCGTATCGGGCAGGCGATCAGGTAGCCTTGCGGCGAACCCATGGTGATTCGTCTGTACAGCGGCGGCCTGAAAGGCGTGGACGCTTTCCCGGTGGAAGTGGAGGTGGATTACGCCCGCCAGGGGCTGCCGGGCTTCAGCCTGGTGGGGCTGGCCGAAACCGAGGTGCGCGAGGCCAGGGATCGTGTCTTCGCCGCGCTCCGGGCCTGCAACTTCCGGCTGCCGCCGGCGCGAATCACCGTCAATCTGGCCCCGGCCGGGCAGCGCAAGGCGGGAACCGGCTATGATCTGCCCCTGGCGGTGGGCCTGCTGGCCGCCGCCGGGCTGATTCCTTCGGACAAACTGTCCGGTTTTTTCTTTACAGGCGAGCTGTCACTGACCGGAAGCCTCAAACCCGTGCGCGGCGTCCTGCCTCTGGCCATTCTCGCCCGCGGGCATAAGGCCGCCGGCCTGGTGACGCCGCCGGGCAATGCGGCGGAAGCCGCCGTGGTGCGCGGCCTGCCGGTGTATGCACCGCGCGACCTGGCGCAGTGCGCGGCCTTCCTGGCCGGGGCCGAGGCTCTGGAGGCCCGCTTGCCGGGCGAAAGCCCCGCGCCGCCCTCCGTCTTGCCGGACTTCGCGGAGGTCAAAGGGCAGCAGGCCGCCAAACGCGCGCTGGAGATAGCCGCCGCCGGAGGGCACAACCTGTTGATGATCGGGCCGCCGGGCAGTGGTAAAACCATGCTGGCCCAGCGCCTAGAACATAACATGCTTAAATTATAATACAAAAGCATATCAAAAATGTGCCAAATGTGTCCAATTTGGCATTTTATCTTCCCTCCCTATGTGCCCAAGGGCACATCCTCAGCCCGCTCGGGCGATCCTCCCCTCCCCAAAATACACAGCCCCCGGAGCCACAATAGGGAACCGGGGGCCATTTTGCAGGATGTCAAGACTATTTGCCGGCTGCGGTTCCGGCCTTCATCTCATGGTGATGGCAGCCAGAAGCCATGCAGATGATCTTCCAGGCGTCCTTGAGGTCGTCCAGCTCTTCGCTGTCCAGGTGGCCGTTGCTCTCCTCAAGGATGTGGTCAACGGTCTTGAGCGCCTTTTCCTCGGTTTTTTCGGCGGCCCGGTTCCGCCATTCGGTAAATTCCATATATGTTTCCTCCGGCGCTATTGCCGCGCCACAGCCTTGCCAAGCTGGTAAAGTTTGTCGATATCGCTCTGATCCAGTATCAGCCCCATGACCGTCACCTTGCCGCCGCTTTTCTGCATGGCAAAGCTGGCCATTTCCTTCGTGTAATCCAAGTCTATCATGCCGTCATTATCCATGACGCCAATGCTTTTGAGCTGCGCCACCAGATCGGGATTGGCGAAATACTCCGTCGCCCTGTGCTGCGCCACAAAAACAGAGCCATAAGCCATAAAGCGTTGCAGGCCGCTTACGGCCTTGGGCGCAAGTTCGTTATCCACAAAACCCGCGTAGATGGTGGCGATGTCGGTTGGTGCGATTTTCATTTTCCCCTACCTTGTCTCTGGTTTAATGGGGGAGGGGCCGGCCCCCTCCCCACTATGGGCTTACCCACCCCGCTTTCTGCCGCTCCTTTTCGCCCTGGCGCTGGCCGCCTGTTTGGCGGGAGCCTGGGCCGGGGCTGCCATTAGGCTGAGGCGGGCGTGGTAGGGGCCACCCACGAATTGTAGCGCGGCATCTGTTCGGGGCAGATGGCGTCGGCGGGCATCACCAGCTTGCCGGGCACATAGGTGCCCTGCATCTGGCAGCGCAGCAGACGGATTTCGCCGCGCATGGCCTCTTCGCGTACGGCGGCTTCGGCAACCACGCGCTCAAGGTTGCCGATGCGAGCGCGGTTTTCGTCAAAGCGCTTGTCCATGGCGGTCAGGGCCTCACGGAACGTGTTGATGCCCACGCCGTCGGCATAGCGTTCGGCCTTGAGCTGACCGATTTCCGCATCCTTGGCAGAGATGGCAACCTGATAGGCTCCCTGCCCGGCCATGGCGGCAGCGTTGCCGCCCAAGCAGCCGCCGAAACCGTTAAAGAAACCGCCGTTGAGCAGACCAAGAGCGGTGCCCGCAATGCCCAGACCAAGACCGGAACCGGCCACTCCCTTGC
Source organism: Desulfovibrio sp. SGI.169 (assembly GCF_050313595.1). Classification (NCBI taxonomy): domain Bacteria; kingdom Pseudomonadati; phylum Thermodesulfobacteriota; class Desulfovibrionia; order Desulfovibrionales; family Desulfovibrionaceae; genus Desulfovibrio; species Desulfovibrio sp. SGI.169. Next base: position 39,717 of record NZ_JBNPLS010000019.1, read on the forward strand.
TTGCATATTCAGCCATGATATTCCTCCAGATGAGATGAAATGGTTCCGAAAGCGGGATATCCGCTTTCAAAATCATTTTGCCCATGTGGGGATTTTTGTCAGCCTTTAAATCGCAGGATTGGCCAGGTTTGGCCAATCCTGCGACGATGTTTAATTTTTATAAATTAAACTTAAATTTATTGACAATTAAATGCAAGGAAGATATTTTGAAGTTAGCGAAAGGAGGTACCTATGAACACCGCTAAATCTATTGCCTATCGTTGGGGGCAAGTATTGGCCCTTTTAGACGCGGCGACGCCGCGTGGTCTTACTGTTGTGGCATTGAATAATGCCATGACATCACCGGCAAATAACTTTGCGTCACTCATGCGCAAGGCCTTACCGTTGCCGCCAGATATCGATGATCTCATGGGAAAAATCATATCCGAGGTGCAATCTTGGCCAGAAAATCTTACCCTTACTGAGCAAGGCGACGCGCATCTTGGATATTATCATATGCGTCCAACATTGCCAGAACACAAGCCGACTCGTGGGCGTCCCTCTAAGCGTGAGGAAATAGATTGGTCTGCTGTGGATTGGAATAAGAGTGATGCTGATATATCTGACGAGCTTGGCTGCACCCGCCAAGCTGTACGTCAAATGAGGGCAAAGCGCACGCCCAGATGATAATCTTTGCTGTGGACACCAGCTGTAGCATATTTTTCCAGCCGCCTCCGGGCGGCTTTTTTCTTGCCCTCACTCTCTCGACTTTCTCAAGAAAAATCCGTGCCCGTTGCACCAGCGTCGGTTTGCTGGTAGGTGGGGGCATGAAGAAGTTTACGCTGTGCGCCACCCTGCTCTGTTGCCTCGTCCTGACGTCTATAAGTGTTTGCGCGCGCCCGGAGCGATCTCGCACGCAGGTGAACGCCTTTCTGCGTCAACAGGGTTTGACGCGAGTCCCGCCGGGTTATGAGGTTGATCACATCGTTCCGCTCTGTGCCGGAGGAAAGGACACCCCGGACAACATGCAGCTTTTGACAAGGGAACAGCACCGCGAGAAGACACGGGATGATCTGCGGCGATGCAGGAAGCTGAGGGCAAAGAGTCAAGGAGCCGTGTCAGCAGGCGAGGTTGTGGACTAATAGGGTAATGCGAAGATAGGGAGGGGGGGATGGCTTTTTTTGATATCGTTACTCGTTGGGCAGTTAATAGGCAAAAAAAAGATTTGCAATCTATGGCAGATGTGCTCAAAGGGATGGATAATGAAGAACTATTTTTTATATATAAAGGTGTAAAAGAAACTGGTATAGCACTGCAAAACAAAATGCATCTTAATGTATATAAACCATTTCTTGCAATAGAGCAAGACAAAAATATTACGCAGAAGTTAAAATTTTTAATAAAGAAATCTAGTGAGCAAAATGAATTTGAATTATCATCAGCTTTTTCTATATGGCTATTCACTATAAGAGCCGCAATTTCTCCAGAATTACGTTTTCTTGGTAAAGAAATATGGGAATATTTAGGGAAAATGGAAGATGATATTTCTTTTATTCCTGAAGGGTTTAGGTCTGAAAAAATCACTGAAAGACAACGACTTTCACAATTGATGCCGAAGAGCATCACAAAAAAACATTATGAATTCTCAAATAAAAACAACGAGGAAATCATATTATCATCTATAAAATTAATGCATAAAGTAATATTTCTTCATCCGAAGTCTTTCCCTATGATATGTGGAGAATCAGCGGCTTTATCAGACTTTATTTTATGTCCACTTCTTGAGAACAAAAAAGATAATATCGCAAATGATGAATTTGCTATAGATGTTATTCTACCCTTAATAGAAAAATCCTATACAAGTGACAAGGTGAGAGCATATGCCCTCAACTTATCACTTTTAATGTATTGTGAAAACTATATTTTTAATATTAAAGACTGGAATATAATAAAAAACATGATGATATTTAACAAATATGAAAAATTCATGTATGCAAAAAGCTATTTTAATGCTATCCCGTCTTTTGCGAAAAATAATATAGAACTGATAAATAAAAAAGCTGCGGCTCGTGGAATTCCAACTTAAATATAGCGGTAACACCCATGGCTGTTTGGCATATCCCCCTTGACATTCTCCTGATTTTATGGCGTCATTCGCTCACGGAGCTTAACAACTCCTCACGCGACGGACGCCTTTCCCGAAAGTCAAGGCTTTTTTCTTGCCCCTTTTAGGGTATGATTACGGCTATCTGGTCGGGAGTAGGCTAATACAATACCCGCAAGGGGAATATGCCTGCCGCTCGCGTGCGGTTGTTAGCTCCCGGCCTTTGTTTTTTGACAAGGGCCAATAACAACACCACGCGAGGTTTTATCATGTCACAGGCCCAAGTCCTTCCCACCGAACATTTTTCCCCGTCAGTTTCCCTCATCGAAGGTCGCCCGGCGACCACCTCTCTTGCCATAGCCGAGTGCTTCGGCAAGCGACATGATGATGTGACAAAATCCATCCGCAATCTGCACGCCAACTGCCCGGACGAATTTCGTGCCCGCAATTTTGCGGAGACGTTCCGAACCGTTGCCGGGCCCAACAATTCCCAACGTCAAGAAAAATTTTTCACCGTCTACTTCGACGGCTTCATCCTGCTCGTCATGGGCTACACGGGCAAGAAGGCGCTTGCCATGAAGCTGGCCTACATCGAAGCATTCAACGCCATGAAGGAACAGCTTGACAAGCTCGCGGAGCAGGAGCGGGCGCGACGTGCTGCGGAAGCTAGGGAACTTCCCGACGTCTCCCGGCTCTCCACGCCCGCCAGCCGGAAGCCCCTGCGGGCGCTGGTGCATGCGTGGGCGCAGGTATCCGGCACACCGCACACGGCGCTGTGGCCGCAGGTCAAGGCGCACTTCCAGCTTTCGCGCATCGACGACCTGCCGGAAAGCTGGCTGCCAGATGCGCTGGAATGGGTACAGGCCAAGATCGACAGCCTGACCCCTGCCCTGCCGTCAACCGACAAGGAATCCTTGACAGTTGCCCCAGCCATTGAACCCGCGCCTGAACAGGCATTGGCCGCCGCCACGCTTGACGCCAAGACCTATGCGAGCGGCAAGCAGTTTTTCGACGATGTGAGCAAGCTCAGGCGCAATGCCGAGGGTATCCGGGAAGCTCTGCACATTTTTGCCCGCCCCGGCGGACGTAGCGCAATCCTGCCCCATGAAAAACAGATGCTCTATGACAACGCCAACGAAGCCGCCAACGTGGCCGTCACCTCGCTCAATCAGGCCATCTACGCTCTGCGCATGATCTACAACATCAGGGCGCACGTCAGCTTCAGCAGGTAGGGGGCTGTCATGGATACGCGGACAATCCTCTCCATCGACGCGGCCCATGGTATGCAACGCAAGCACTCCAAGTTAATGCGCGACCTTGACCGGGTGCGCTCCATGCTCCCGCCGGAGCTGGCCGCCCGCCTGCTGGCGCGCGTGGATGTGCCGGGCAAAAACGGCAAAACCGTACGCGCCTACCGCCTGCCCAGGGAGGCGCTGGCCCTGCTGTTCATGGGCGAGGCCACAAAGGTGACCGTTACCTGGGCGGCTGGATTTTTACAAAAGCATTGCCATGACTAGCTTTCGTTGCTATCTAATCATGAGCAAGGAGGTTATGCTATGACCACCATGACTTATGACTCCTTCATCGAAACGGAAGAATTTATCACGGCGGAGGAATACCAAAAAAGACGGGCGGAGGGGAAGATTGACCCCCAGAATACGCGCATCGTCCTCCCCGATCTTATAGCAGGCCAGCCTGGGGGATTTATGGTAAAATTGGCTACACCTCGATATCGTATAGCCTTTAATGAAAAGGAGCAGCACAGTGTCTTCTGACAATGTTCCTATGCGCCAGCCTCCTGAATCATCAACTGATGTCCAGGCACAAAAAGAATTATTAACATTGCGCGAAAAGAATCAGTTTGATTACTCCATGGCTGTTCTGGCGGCACAGGAGAGAGACCGCCAAGCCTATAGAGAACATGTACAGAAAATATACAAAGCCTCTTTAAGAATCTGGATTTTTGTAGGGGCGTTCCTCCTTATTGCGGTAATTGCAGCTTTCATTTCAGGGAAAGAGCAATTCATCTTGGAATGCCTTAAATACATAGTGGCCGCAGGCGGAGGTGGGGGCGTAGGCTACGTCTTTGGATACCGAAGGCGCAATATGGAAACGACTTCTTAAACCTTCCGTTTTTACCCAAATGCAGGCCGGACGCCACAAGCGTCCGGCCTTTTCATCGTGCGCGGCCCCTGTCTTCTTTGTCTTGCGGTTTTGTCCAGCGGGTCTTGGCGACCAGTACAAGCCTGTCGCCAACATAGCCGCAGGCAGGACAGCGCAACCGCTGGTATCTCACTGCATTCAGCGGCCATCCTTTGTAGTTGTCGTCCGGCATGGCCGGCACGGTATCCGTTTTGGTAGCCGGTACGGGCCTGCCGCAGTTGGGGCAACGTTCGGCGCTCTTAGCCATATTGGCGTCCTTCAGCTTGCCACCGGTATCCTCCCAGATTAAGCTGTGGCACTCATTCGTCACGGATGAGCCATTTGGCGGCGGATACTCTGCAAGTGGAGGCTCGCCACTTGCGGGGCCGTGGCCCGGCTCCCCCAGCCGGGTCGGTGGGGGCGTTGCCACGCCCCCGCCTCTTGCCTGAGATTTACCTGAATCCTCCTCCACGCCTGATATATTTCGAAGGCGGGAAAAGAAACTCCTGCCCGAATTCTTTTTTCATTTTGCGCTCCATGCGTCGCAGCGTCCCCGGCGACTGCATTTCGCGGATATGGTAGAGTAGCGACCAGTCCAGAGCCGCCCGCGTGTACCAGAGGTTAATGAATGGCGCGTTGTTGATAGCCATGCGAAGGGCGTCTTCTCCCGCATCAATGAACTCGCCGCGTACAAGCTGCCCCCCAACAGCGCCTATTTCACCGGCCAGGCCGCCCAGAGGACCAACGGCGGTTTCCGCAAAGCTGTTGCCGAAACGGTTCACCTTGCCCAGCAAAAAATCACCGAAAATACCCAGTCCGCCGGACTGCATGCATGCGGCAAGCCAGGTCTCCTTATGGGCCAGACTTCGCGGCTCGCGGCCCTTGACGATGTCCTTGAGAGTCATGGCCGCATAGCCGAAAGCCACGGACGACAACACAAATCCCATGAGCCCGCCCATATCCCGCGTTAACGCGTCACGCGCAGCTCCCGGCAAGTTGCGCAAGCCGTAACGCATGCCCTGTTGTCTGTCTCCCCGCACCCAGCGGCGACCACCAAGAACGCGCTGCATGTAGGCAATGGGAAATGACTTGAATTGCATTATCGCCCGCCAGAATTCACCGGCGGCTGTACCGGGACGTGTGCCCTGACGCATGATAGCGCGCGTGGCGTCATCAGGTTCAATGATGGCAAAATTCGTTTCGTCCGCCAGCATGGCCATGCTGTCAAAACGCAGGCTATCCCGTATACGGGCCAACTCGCGCGCCTGAACATCTGGTGGAGCGTTTCTCAATCGCTTCGGCAAAAGCGGCACAAGGTCGGCGTCCGTCAGCCCGGCGGCGGCTTCCGGCGTGAAGTAGATCTTGCCGTCTTCCGCCTGACGACTCATTTTGCGCATGACTTCCCAGCGTTCCGGCCTCACGCCGTGATATTGCAGCATGGCCCGGCGCGGAGCGTCCAGCTGGTCAAAGGATTTGCCCGCAACTTCGCCCAGGTGGCCGGACAACCAGAGCGTATAGCCAGCCTTGCCGCGCTCGGTGATCCAGTTCAACCCACTCCAGCGGAAAAGCTTGTTCTGCAAATCAGAAATCATGCCCGGCGCGCCGCTGGCATCATCCCAACGGGCGCAAATCTCACCACGGATATTGTCGCAAAACGCCCCGCACTGACGGGCGACTTCCCGTTTGCCTCCACCATATCCCTGAAAGTACTGCCCAAGGCTTTTTGACATGGCCCCCGGCCAGGTTTCGCCGTTGACGCGCATGCTTGCCGCCTTGACAAATGCGTCGGAAACAGCGGAAAGCGAAGCGCCGCCAAGTTTGGAAAGCGTCTGTATCGCCCGCAATACGGCTCCAACCCGCGCCAGGGTGGGGTTAACGGCCCATGACGTTTCGCCGCTCAGCTCCGCCAACCACTGTGCGACTTTACCCTGGCGAATAATCCCAGGTGAAAAAGCATTGCTGAGTTCCTTGTCTCTCCGGCTGATTTCCTCAGGGGAAAGCGTCTTGTCTTCTTTAAGCGCAAGATGCTCCCGTTTCAAAAGACGTTCCAGGGTAAATTGCGGATTTGGCCCCAACCGTTGCATCAAGGCCAGCGCCCGCGCATCCTGCTCCATGTGCCAGAGCATGGCGTCCAGAATATTACCGCGCCCGTAGGCGTCATGATATTCCAGAGCGCTGACGGCGTCCTTGAAATGAAGCACACGGCTTTTGCCCATGCTTGAGGCCAAGTTGCGCGGACCGGATACAGACGAACCGCCGCCCGTAAAATCTCCGGGCAAACGCGGGTTTTTCCCCACTGTCAATGTTTTGTAGACGCCTTCAAGCAACTCGCGCGCCCGCGCTTCATCTATCAGTCCAACGCCGTCAAAGGTACGTTCAAGGTCAAGGCGGGGCATCATGAAATCAATCCATTTCTGTTTTCCCTCCTTGCCGCCTGCCATAAGCTTGTACGGGTCATGATTCTGTGGCGTCCAACCTTCCAGATGCCCGATGTCAGCTCCGGCGGCATTAAGCTGTACGCGGCTCTGCTCCAGATAACGGCTGAAAATGTCTGCTATGGCGCGGGCGTTTTCGTCTCCGGTGCTGCCAGGCTCGCGCATTTCAAGAAAAATGTTGTCATGGAAAGATTTGCTTTCGCGCATGAGTCGTAACGCTTCACCGTCGCCCACGGCCTCCAATTCTGTCAGCATGGGTGATATCCACGACTTGAAGATGCCATTGCGTAATGCGGAGACAGAACGCCGCGCGCCGTCAAACCGCTTGGAGATGCCAACCAGCATGGCCTGAATGCCGTCAAGGGCGGAAAAACCCTGCGCCTTCACGGAGTCAATGAAGTCGGCCATCTCGCGATACCTGATCAATCCCAGGGCTGTGCGCCGCCGCTGTACGACCTGCTGTCGCTTCATGCCTTCAGCGGTTGCTGTCCATGCGCGGGAAAGGTTCTGCGGGGATAACTCGCCGGATTCTTTCAGACGGGCCTTTTGTGCAAGCAGTATGTCCACGATTTCGCGGGCTTCCAGTTCAGACGCTCCGGCCTGCCTGACCGCGGCAATACAGTCTCGCTTTTTCATGGCTATTCCGCCACCTCCATGACGCATTCCAGAACGGATTGCCCAAGCTCTTCATATTTTTCGATGCGGGCGGCCTGATCCGCGGCTTCAGCCAGCAGGGCGGCATCTTCTCCGTCCAGCTTGCCCTGTGCTTCCAGATCCGCCATACGCGCTTCCACGTCAGCATCCACGGCGGCATCGGCGTCCATATCAGACATCTCGGCGTCCTCGCCGCTTTTTACCTCCGGCGCGGGCGGGAAATCATCCCGGCGTTCAATGCTGTAATCCGGCTCAAGCGCGGTTTTTCCGGACGACGCGCCTGCCTCTGAGTCAGGAAACTCCCGCTGCAACGCGCGCGCTTTCCGCAATGCCTGCGAATCCCTTAATACTGGCCCCACATCCACGGGCTGGCCGGCGGCCATATCCGCTAAAGCCTTTTCCTGGGCACGCATGATATCGCGCTTTTCCCGCCCGGCCAGTCCAGCCCGCAACAGGTCGGCCTCATCGTTGCGGGCATCGGTCACGCGCCGATTAATTTCCCGCGCGCGCAACTGGTCTTCCGCCACCAGCAGACGATCCATGACGCGCTTTACTTCTGGAGTGACATCCCTTAATTCGCCTCGGCGCGTCAGCGCCCGGTAAATATGCGCCAGCCAGCGGGCAAAACGCTGAAATGTTGTCGTCAGGGCAATGTTGGGGGCCTCTCCCCTGCGGAAATAATCCACCGCCATATTGGCGAATGCTTCATGCGCTTCCGTGCCGATGGATCTGCCCGGGTCAGCATCCGCTCCAATGGCTTTGGCCACGTCCTTCCATCCATCGCGCACCCAGGCGGGCGCATTGGGTCGCTGAGCGGCTGCCCGCAGGTTTTCCAGAAAGAAATGCCCCGCGCCTTCGTGAATAACCGTAGAGATATCGGCTTTTCCCCTGAACAGACCTATCAACGCTTGTCCGTCTTCGGGCCGAAAAACAATAGCGCCTCGCGCGCTGGCCGGCTTGGCGTCGGCCTGGAAGTACGTATTGAGAACATCAATGGCCTTGTCGTCGAACACCACAAAGCAACGGCCATCCTGTTGGCCGTCATAGGTGATGCCCTTGACGCCGTGTTCATTGAGCCAAAGGGAGGCAGCTTTATCCGTGCCCAATTTCCCTCGCAGGTAATTGTACACCCCTTTGCCTGACCAGTCTTTCAGTATATCTCCTAATGATGCCTCTTCGCCAAACTCATCCCTTATTGCATGGATGGCCTTGCGGACAACTTCGGGTTGGTCGTAGTACGGCTTCTGCTCGTCCAGCAGCACATCGTCTTCGGGAATATCCACTTCGAAAAGCTGTCCGCGTTCTTCAACCTTGAGCCGATCGCCAGCCTTGATATTCCGCAAGACTTCAAGGGCGTCCACGGCTTCCGGCACTCCGTAATCAACATCATTCTGCAATTCCGCTATGGCTTCGTCGATATTTCCGATGGACGCAAGAAGCTCATCATCAGCAATCTTGTTCCCTGTACTGGATTCCAGAGTGCCTTTCACACCGTCGTAAAATGGCTTTCCGTCAAGTGTGATATTGACGCCAAGGTCGGTTTTGTATCTCTCGCTCGTCCCTCTCTTCTGCGCGAAATACAAACCCCAGCCGTGCGCTTGGTTCCCTTCGCCCGTGCCTATGGCGTCAAGGCTGAACTCGTCGAAACGGTGAGGCGTGCCGTGCCAGGCCGTCTGAAACAGCACTTGCCCGCTCCCGTCATTGACGCCGAGCTTGTCCCGGAGTATGTTCATCACATCGCCCCGGTTGGCCGGCTCAGTGTACCAGTTTTCCTTTTTTTGGAAGTGGTCCTGATATAACCAACCGGGGTCGATTATTTCCGTCAGCTCGTGATCATAAAAGCGATTCCCGTTCGCGTCCTCCCGCACAACAAATCCGACAACATAATCCTTGCCGTCCAGCCTGATCTTGTTGGCAAAAATATGCGACATGAGGCCGGCTTTTTTCTTTGCGGAAGCCACATGGATGCCGCTTTCCACAATCTGAGGAATGAATGGCACGGAACGGGCGAGGGGCTCATCAAATCCATGAGAAAGAGAGCTTTCAATACCCTTGGGCGTCACCCGCACTTCCCAACCCGTATCCGCATTGGGAACAGTCGTCTTGCCGGAGAAATTTTCCTTGGCCCATTTTTTGAGGTTTTTGCGCAGGTTTTTCGTGTCCGCCGCAATGGCCTTCCCTTCTCCGAACCATTGCGAGCTGTCGGCCTCAACGCCGGGCAGCTCCGCAAAGCGCTGGGGAAGGGAAGA